>CAUJEJ010000028.1 GCA_963169255.1 Actinomycetota bacterium
CGTGCGCCAACTGCGCCACATCAAGAAGTGGATCGACGATCTGCCCCGACCGCTGTTGTTCCTGGGCGACTTCAATCTGCCTTCCGGCGTACCCGCCCGAGTCACAGGTTTGACGCCCCTGCTGAAGGAACCCACGTTCCCTAGCTATAGGCCACGCGTTCAGTTCGACCACATCCTCGCCGACGGGTTCAGCCCGCTGCAGCTTGAAGCTGCGCGGTCGTCGGCGCGAGTGTGGTCGCTGCCGGTGAGCGACCACTGCGCCGTCAGCGTCGACATTCCGTTGCCATAGGCCCACAAGACTGCGGGTTAAGCACTCAAGCCTGGACGTCTCCGCCCCGGGGTTCTGCCAGTCCGAGGTGTCCTGGCGTGGTCGTTCAACGCAAACTCCGCCGTCCTGCCAACCACGAATCAACCGCTGGCTGCGGCAATCAACTCGGGAACGTCGGGTAAGTCGTCGTAGCGGACGACGTCAGCCGTCCGAACATAGACAAACACGCCGTCAATCTCGGTAACCGGGATGTTCAACATCTGTGACCACGCGTACCGGTAGACAGCGAGTTGCACAGGGTCTGCATTGGGACTTCGATTCGTCTTCCAATCAACCATCTCCCACCGCCCGTCTCGCTGGTACACCGCATCGATGCGTCCTTTAAGTACAAGTCCGTTGACGACGACAGAGAACGGAACCTCAACTGCGTACGGAGTGAGGTCTGCATATTCGGTACGTAAAAACCCGTGCCGCAGATCGACGAGTTCTTCGTCGGTGAAGAGTTCATCGTCAACCGCGCCCGGGAGTTCCTCGAACATCGGCCGTGCACCCAGGTGCTCCTCAACCCACGTGTGGAACCGCGTGCCCCGCGCAGCGGCGGCTGACGGTTTGCGTGGCATCGGCCGCGCTCGCCTACTCTGAAAGTCAGCTGCGTCACTCGTCACCGCCATGAAGTCACTCGCCGACAACGTGCGGGGCAGATCTGCGGTGCGCAACTTGCCACGTTCGCGCCGTTCGTTGAGCAACAATTCGATGTCGTGATCCCAGTCCTCGACAAGTACCCGTTCGGAATCGGTCATTGCCGCATCACCATCGGAAATCCGGACGGAATCAACTCCAGAAATCTCGACCTCGGGTGGACCTTCCTCAAGTCGATCGGCACCAAACGGCCGAGCGTCTGTCACCCCTGGGTCGGAATCTCTGCCTGCAGAAGCTTCGCCATCGGTTGACTCATATTGAGCAGCGCGAAGCGCGTCGATCGCTGCGCAAACCTGCGCCGCCGCTGCCAACCGCCGATCACGTGTTGGGGTCTCCAGATTCGGTGGCCACGTGACGACCGGCGTGGATGCAGTCTGCGGATTCTCTTGGTGGACCGTCTCGGCCACCCACTCATCTGTGTCGGACGGATCGGCGTAGTTGTCGCGCACTGCGCGCAAGAGGTACGACGCTCCCCGCTTCCTAGATTGGGTGGGCCCCCACCAATGGCCAGAGGCGAGCAACAACCGAGTCGGACGGGTCACCGCGACGTACCCAAGGCGCCGTTCTTCGCCACCATTGAGTTCGGCCAACTCTTCGTTGAATTCCTTGTACGCGTTTGTGCCGAAGCCATTCAACTCTGGGAGCGAGTCACGGTCACCTCGCAAAACGTGGGGCAGCTCCCGAACGTTCGACGTCCAACGATCCGGCGCACGACCGTTCGGGAAGACCGTCTCGCTGAGGAACGGGACGGCAACAACTTCCCACTCGAGCCCTTTCGACTTATGCACCGTCATGATCGACACAGCATCGGTTGGAATCGGGACGTCAAACTCCGGTTCACGCTTGACGCGCTGCATCACCGAGATCCACGAAAGAAATCCAGCCAAGCTCGCTCCGTCCGCGGACTCTTGAGCGGTACTGACCAACTCATGCAGCGCTTGAAGCGCTGCGATTCCACGCTGCGCCAGGGTCGACTTGTTCGACGTCGCCATCATCGCCTCGAGCCGGGCCTCGACATCGAGTCCGATCAGTGCGATCACGCGTGACACCAAATCCGACAACGGCAAACCGATCGCTTCCCGAGTCGACCGCAACTCAACCGCCAGGCGCTCAATGCGTGCGCGCCCCTCGGCAGAGATTGGGTAGTCGGGGTGATCAGCCAGGGCGTCTATCGCTTCTGCCAGGCTCACCAGATCAGCGCGGTCAATCCCCCGGATGGACTCAGTGAAATCGACCTCGGCGCGCACGTCCGGCTCAGGCGTTGGAAGCCCATCTTTGCGTGCCAACTCTGAAGCGAGTCGACCTAATAGAGCAAGGTCGCGCGGCCCGAGCCGAACGCGGGGACCGAGCAAGATTCGCAGGGTCGCCGGGTTACTTGTCGGATCGTTAGCAACCTCAAGCATGCTGATCACATCGATGACCTCTGGCTGTGCGAGAAGACCCTCACTGCCACTCACAACCGCCGGGATCCCGCGTGCCCGGAGTTCGTCAAGCACTGGCGCGAAGTCACTTCTCGCTCGACACAACACCGCAATTTCGGAAGGTTCCGTCCCGGCATCCACCTGCTCCGCGATCCGGTCTCCGAGCCACTGAACCTCCTGTGCGTACGTTTCGAAGACGGCCGCGCGAACCCCGTCGCGTCGAGGCAAGCCATCGCGTCCGACGCCAGACCGGAGGGTCACGACCTGCGCGGATTCGCCACTTCCGGAATCCCTACGCAGCGGCGCGGCGATGTCGTTTGCTACGGCCAACACATTCGGACCGCTGCGCTGGCTGATGCTCAGTGGCAGCACATTGATCGCCCGCTGGGCATTGCTGCCGGGTACCGCCGCGAAGTGCGTCGAGAAGTCGGCCATTGCGTTCGCTCCAGCGCCACGCCATCCGTAGATCGCCTGCAACGGATCACCCACCGCAGTGACCGAATTCGTCGGGCCGATCAACGGAGCCAACAACTCGGACTGCACCACCGAGGTGTCCTGGTACTCGTCGAGGAGCACCATCTTGACCTGGCTGTGGAAGATCTCTTGAACGTCCTGACGCGCGGCAAGCTCATGCCCGAGGCGCAGCACATCCGCGAAATCCACCACAGCTTGCTGGGCCTTCTCGGCGCGAAACTCCTCGACCACATCGCACAGCTGGAGCCTGCGTGCACATACGTCGCGCAATTTGCGGTCATCGGCAACCGTCTTCGGCAGACTGTCGATCCGCTCGAGAATCGCGTGCTCGTGTGCACGCAACTGCGCGGTAGTGCAAATGTGTTCCGACAGTTGCTGATCGAGTTTGACGACTGCCTCGGTGAGGGTGGGCGCGGCAACACCCATGTCCGTCAGTGGGAGCGCGGTGTTCAACAAGACTCGGTACGCGATTTGCAACGATTCCGTCTCAGAGAGCAGCCGTGCCCCGGGTTCGACGCCGATTCGCAGCCCGTGTTCGGCGACGAACTGATGCGCGAACGAGTGGTACGTGCTAACGGTCGGGGTGCCGGTGTCAACATCTGTGAGCGAACGAGGCGGGTAGTCCTCGAACAGGACGTCGAGTAGGTGCCGCACACGTGCGCCGAGCTCACCTGCGGCCTTGCGGGTGAAGGTCAACCCGACAATCTGCTCGGGTCGGACCTGGCCGGTTGCCACAGCCCACAGCACCCGCGCAGCCATCACTGTGGTCTTACCTGAACCGGCCCCCGCGACCACCAAAAGCGGCTGCGCAAGGTCTGCCGTCACCGCAGCAAGTTGCTCCTCAGACATCTCGAAACCGAGAATCCTATGAAGGTGATCGACTGTGAACTCCGCCGTCACGTTCGTGCTCATCGCGCCACCTCCGCTGACTCCGGCTGAACGGGACAAACGTTGCGGAAGTTGCAGAACCCGCAGTACTCGTTGACTGTGGGAACGAATGCCTCGTTGCGGACGATGCTCACCGCTTCGCTCAGTTCGTCCTTCACGACATCTACTGGAACGGCACCCTGCACCTGCACCCGAGGCAGCTCGGTGTGCTTGTCCGGGATTCGCAGCAGGACGAGTGCGGCGTCGGCGACCGGCAGCCGACCCTCCGACTCGTCGAGCAATCCAGGCGCATGATCAGCGATAGCCTCGTCAAACGCCCCCTCGTTTGCCACCAACTGGTACAGCTCTAGCTGCCGGTGAGCGGCCAGGTGCTTACCGGTCTCAGGCTTCTTTTGCGTCTTCAGATCGTAAATATGGAGCTGACCTTCAGCATCGATTTCAAGCCGGTCGACCGAACCTGTGACCTTGACCGAATCTCCAGGAATCTCGATCTGCGAGTTGAATCTCAGCTCACTGCCGATCACCCGAACGTCTCCACGCTGCGCGTGCCAGTTCAAGAAACGAACCACCGCGTCTTCTGCCGCTTTGAACTCCGCCGCTTGTTGCCAGTCAGAGTCGAACCCCAGCGATGGCCAGACCGACTTCAGGTGGCCCGTGAGCACCTCGATCTCGGCAGGGATCCGACCATCGGCAACGGCATCGGCAAGCTCATGGATGACAGAGCCAAAGGCCGTTGAACTGTTGCTCGCGGACCGCGCTTTGACCTCATGTTCGTAGAACCATGCCAATGAACAGCGATCAAGCTGACTCCAACTCGACCCTGAAATCCGCAGCGGCTCATCGGCCACCCGGACGTGAGTGTCGTTCCGCGTCCAATCAGCGAGGCCCCACCAACGTCTTGGGTCGGCGGCGGAAACGCCATCAGCCGCCAACCGGGCTAATCGCAGCGCCGCGGCACTTTTCAGTGCTGGCGACGTCTCCGGTGCCTCGAGATTCGACCGAAGGGCAGCGACCATGGACGCCGTGCTCAACGACGATAGTTGGTAGCCAGGCTCATGCGACCGAGTTACCGTCGAAGCATCACCTGCAACCTCTGCGAGGAATCGCGACGGCTGTTCGCCGGACGTCGGCGAATCCCCGGCATTGGACACGGCGGTCAAGACCAAGGTCTGTTCCGCCCGAGTACAGGCAACGTAGAACAGCCGTCGCTCCGCTTCAAGCGCCTCGCTAACACGTGGTGGGTCGCCGATTCCTTCCTCGCTGAGGCGATCCGGAATCAACAATGAGGGCCGCGATCGCAAATCAGGCCAGCTGTCCTCTTGCACCCCCACCACAAAGACCATCGGCCATTGCAGGCCCTTTGCCCCGTGTGCCGTCAACAGCGCAACGGCGTCACGAGCGATCGGATCACCGTTGCTGACAGTGCTAATCGCTCGATCCACAATCTCGGCAAGGAAGTTCTGCACTGGCCGGGCAATCCCGAATGCTTGATCTGCCCGCGCCGCCTGCGCGAACAGTGCAAGGACGTTGTCAAGGTCCCGGTTCGCGGATCGGGCCGCAGCTGATTGACCCTTTGCTGCTCTTTCGAGCCGCTGCGGCCAATCCGTTGCCGACCACGCGGCCCACAACACGGCTTCCACGAGCGCTCCTCGGTCAATCTCCGCACGCGCCGAACCGATCACATTCCGCAGAGCTGTCACCGGCGCCAGGACCGTTGTACCCACGCGTTTCACAGCCTGGGCATAAAAGTCGTCGTCGGTGATCGCACGGCGAATCGCCTGGTCAGAACTTGGTGGCATCGTCGGAGCCTCTTCGGCGAGTGCGTTGCGAAGCAGGCGCCCGAGCCGCCGGTAGGTGATGGGATCGACCCCAACCATCGGCGACTGCAACAACGCGCGCGTACGCGAAATCGTCAGCTCAACCGGATCCGCCGCCACCGCGAGCACGTCGAGCAATGTTGCAACGGCGCGGTGCTCGTGCAGGGGCACGTCGTCCGCGGTCAGGTCAACTGGCACTCCAACCGACTCGAGCGCATGGGCGAGTAGTGGCAACTGGCTGGCCGCGGATCGCACGATCACAGCGATGTCGGACCATGCACCGACTGCCCCCGTCAGCCGCGCCCGCCGGATTCGGTCGGCAACCGACGATGCCTGAGCAGCGCTGGAATCAAACGTCACCACCTCGACAACCCCAGGATCGGGCTTTGCACACACGGGGCTCCGGTGTTCGCGTTGAATCTCAGCTGGTAGTCCACCAAGCCCGACTCGTTGGATCACCCGCCCGGCGGCCTTCGCAATGTTGACGCCGAACCGTCGGGTCTCGCTCAGGACCACGACTTCAGCGCCGACATCTTTTCCTGCTGGGAAGTCCTCACGAAATCGCAAGATGCCCCCAACGTCGGCACCTCTGAATCCATAAATCGATTGGTCTGGGTCCCCGACTGCGACAAGCACAGAATCGGTGTTCGTGAGTGATTGCAGCAGCCGCACCTGCGCGGGGTCGGTGTCTTGGTACTCATCGACGTAGATCGCTGAGTACCGCTGGTGAAGCACCTTCGCGACCGCTGGGTCAGCGAGCAACTGAACTGCGCGGTGGATTAGCTCCGAGTAGTCAAATACCCCCGAAGCATCGAGAACGTCGAGATATTCGCCGAGAAAGTCTGCAAGTGCCGCCCACGTAGACATCCCGGCTTCCTGCGCAGCGCGACGCAGCGCAACTTCGTCAAAGCCCAGCAACTGGGCCCGCGCAAGCAATTGGCGCACCTGTTCGGCGAGGCCTTGGGTTCCGATAGCCGCATCCAACTCGGGCGGCCACGGGACACGGCCCTCAGCAACCGCATTCGTCAAAAGTTCGCGTAGCCGCGCATCCTGATCGGCTGCGTCGATGAGGCGAGGCGCACTCGTGAACTCATCTGCGGGCGCAAACTCCCGCACCAGCGCATAGCTGAACGCGTGAAACGTTGAAACCGTCGGCAGTACCCCGGTGCCCAACCGCGACGCAATCCGCTCACGCAATTCGTCAGCAGCGGCGCGGCCGAATGTCAAAACCAGAACGGGGGGCTGCACGTCGTGTGCTGGAAGAGCATCCGACGTCGAACTGCGAGCACTCGCGGCAAGTCTGGCGACGACGGCCTCAACAATCGTGGTGGTCTTTCCCGTCCCAGGCCCAGCCAGAACCAGCAGTGGTCCCCTGGAATGCGCGACAACCGTCCGTTGGGCGGCGTCAAGCGTGGGCACCGCGGGTGCGTCCGAACCTGCGAAAAGACCACTCATTTTGTCGATTTCACCTCCCTAATCCGTGACACAACCATGCGGGTCAGACATTCCGGCGTTTGATCTGAAACTATCCACTCGTGTCGGATTATCGCGGCGGGCCTCCTATGCCTGAGGAGACCCCAGAATCGGGGTCTCCCCGCAGCGATGCCGCGCCCAGCATCGGCGCACCGCTCTACTCCGATTCCGAGAGCACACAGGAATCCGATCTGGCTGCCCCAACTGCCACCCAAAGCAATGACGAGGCAAGTGTCCTGACCGGACCGCTCAGCGCGGAACGACGTGCGGTCAGCGGGCAATCCACCCTTGTGATCGAGGGCGACGTGATCCCGCGGCGCCTGCGACGGCCCGCAGACCTCATGCGCTTCGCATTCGCCCTAATCGCGGCGGGTGTCGTTTTGGGCGGTGCGTTCTTTGCCTCCGGCACCGCAAGCGGAATCAGTCGCGACCTGGCCGAAGCAACCACCAACATCCCCCAGCCTCTGGTCTTCCTGGCGAATCTCACCGGGTTCCTCGGCGTCATCGCACTGCCGCTAGCAGCGGCGATTGATCTCCTGATTCGACGCCGTGGCCGCCAACTCATCGAGGCGCTGGCCGTGATGGCGATCGGTATCGGTGTCGTCTGGCTGCTCGCGTGGTGGATTCAGCAGGTCGAATCCGCACAGATGCTCACGGCGCTGACAGGACGCCCGGACGCCACCAACACCATGCCACTGAACGCTGTACTGGCCGGCACGATCGCGTTTATCACCGTCGCACGCCTCGTCGACAAGACTCGATGGGCAATCGCGAGCGGCGGTCTTGTGATCGCCATCTTCATTGCCAACATCGTCGCGGGCGGAATCACCGTCGCGGCCCTGGCGCTATCGGCCCTGCTCGGCTGGAGCCTGGGCCTGATCGCCCGGTATGCCCTCGGCACGCCAACCACTCGCCCAAACGGCCTTGAGGTCGCCTCCGCGCTTGAGAAGTCCGGATTCCCATTAACCGTGCTGCGCGCATCACACGAGACCGATGGTGGCCGCAGGTACGCGGCAACAACCCGCACAGGTGAGCGCCTCGAAGTCCTCGTCCTCGACCGCGACCTTGAGGGCGCTGGATTATTGCGCGGGGCGTGGCGCCAGTTCCGGCTGCGTGATGACGGCGGCAGTACCGGGTTCTCCATGCGAAGCCGCCTTGAACACAAGGCCCTGCAGTCCTATGCCGCGCAAGCTGCTGGCGCGCCGGTTCCGCGGCTTGAGGTCGTTGCCGCTGTGGGTCCTGACGCCGCAGCTCTCGCGTACGCGCGGATCGAAGGCATGACGTTCTCTGAACTCGGTGATCGACTGACGGACGAGGACCTGCAAGGAGCCTGGCGCGCGGTTCGCACCCTCCATGACTCAGGAATCTCTCACCGCGCGCTGCATGCCGAACACATCCTGCGCGACTCGAACGGTGGGATCTGGCTGCTCGACCCAGAGGAGGGTTCCGTTGGCGCCGGCGACCTCGCCGAACGCCTCGATATTGCCGAACTGTTGTGCACGCTCGCGATGCTTACCGACCCCGACCGTTCCCTCGCCGCCGGCCGCCGCGTTCTCGGCACCAAGACAATTGTGAGTGCGCTGCCGGTACTGCAACCC
>CAUJEJ010000029.1 GCA_963169255.1 Actinomycetota bacterium
CGACCTAGTGACGGAATCGCTGAAGATCAACCGCCACCCGTTTGGCTCAGTGGATCTGCTCGGCTAGCAGCGCTTCCCGTTGGTCGCGATCTTGAACGCCTTTGTCGGCGTGTCCGTTGATGACACCTTCACGACCACGCACCGCTTCAGGGATGTCTTCACCTTGACGTTGATGGTCTTGGACTTCTTTCCCTTGACCTTGCCCCAGGTTGGGCTCACGCGCAGGTACTTGCTGTTGGTTGAGACGTCGAAGCTGCCCTTACTGGTGGTCCGATTCCGCACTGTGATGGTCGACGACTGACCCTTTTTGCGTGCGCACGGGCTTGCGCATGGGCTGGTGACCGCAAACTTGCCGAAGACCTTCGCTTCGATCCAGTTGGAGTAAGTCGATACACGGGTGTAGATGCCTGGGTATTGAGCGAGCGCACAACCGGTTCCTGAGCTGACGATTCCGACGAGGCGATTACGGCCGTCGACGGCGGAGACCAACGGCCCACCAGAGTCACCTTGGCAGGCATCTGTCCCGCCAGTTGGCAACCCGGCACAGATTTCTTTTGCCACTTGGAAGTCCGAGCCGTACGACCCGCAGACAGTTCCGGTTGGTCCGGCAAGGTCTTCAACGTCGCCACGTTGAAGCACTGTTGGCTTGGAGCCGTAGTCGCCACTGACCGTCTGCCCGAAGCCGTAGACCTGGGCAGCCTGCCCGAGGGTGGGGGACGTTCGGGACGTGTTGAGTGTGAGCTTTCCGCCACCCATCGACTTCGAGGTCTTCAACAACGCAACGTCGGCTAGTTGTAGTCGAGAGTTGGGCTTGTACGACGGGTGAACGATCGCCTTGTCGAGGTAGAAGCGCTTTCCAGTACCGCGGGTCTTGGGGTTGACGAGCAGGTAGCTCTTACCCTTGCCGATCTTCGTTTTGCCGTCTGGGGTTGCCACGCAGTGTGCTGCCGTCACGGCCCATCGATTGGTTAAGGCAGTGGCACCACAAGTTGATGGTCCGCCGGAGGTGACGGTGATGAACTGCCGGAACCACCCTGTGGTTGAACGGTTCGCGTCGGTACCGCCAACGACGCGGATACTCGGGCCGTCAGCGGCAGCTGCGGCATTGGCGGTCGCTAGGGGCGCGAGGGAAGCGAAGGCCAGCGAGCAGCCAAGGGTTGCAGCCACGAGGGCACGTCGAGACGTACGGAAGTTCACGCTGCAACGTTACGCCTACATTCTGAGGATGGAATGCGGGATCGACCAATTGTCACCAATCCGAATCAGCATTTGGTGAATTCTTGACCGGGTGCGACGGAACCCTTGACTCATGCGGTACGTCGACAACCGCAGGGCTAAGCTCTGGGCACGGCAGCTCGGGCGATCACTTGCTGAAGTTGTGATCAAGGTCGAGTGCAACAACTAGGAGGAACACATGGCTTTGGGCCCAGTTGACGTCTACATCATCGGTTTCCCAGGGAACCAGTTCACCGGCCGGATCGCTCCGGTCGTGCTCGACTTGATCGAAAAAGGCACAATCCGCATCATCGACATCTTGCTCGTCATCAAGGACGAAGCAGGCCAGGTCACCGCACTTGAGATGGCTGACCTGAGCGAGTCCGCTGGTCCGAGTTTCATGGAGATCGGTATCGCGCAGCCAGGAGCGCTTGGCCAGGACGACGCGGATGAGATCAGCGATTCACTCGAGAACAACAGCTCAGCATTGCTAATCGCCTTCGAGAACCTGTGGGCAGCAAAGCTCACCGAAGGTCTGCAGGCAGCAAACGCCTACGTCATTGATCACGTGCGGATCCCGGCAGAGGTTGCCGAGTCCGTGATCACCGCGTAGACACCTCCACCCACTTCACCAGCACCTCCAATTCAAACGAAAGGTCGTCACCATGGGTCTCCTTAGAATGGCTGCTCGCACCGCAGTCGTTGCAGGCACCGCCACCGCAGTCTCGGGCCGGGTCGCCAACAAGCAGCAACAGAAGTACGCCGCGCAAGAGCAGGAACAGCAAGCACAGCAAGCACAGGCTGCACCGGCCCCCGCCGCGCCCGCGCCTGAGCCCGCACCGGCCGCCGATGACTCGATGGCCCAGCTGCAAAAGCTCGCGGATCTGCACAAGGCTGGCGTCTTGACCGACGAGGAGTTCGCGGCGTCGAAGGCAAAGATTCTCGGCATCTAATTCGCCGCACGATGGATGAAGTTGCGGCGTATACGCGCCTGGCAGGGGTCTACGACGAAATCGTCGTGGACCCCTGTTATGCGCGGTGGGCCGATTTCTTGGACGGTCTTTGGGTACACGATCAAGCCGGGGTGCACGACGTGCTGGACGTCTGTTGTGGCACTGGCCTCATGGCGGCGGAGTTGGTCGCTCGGGAGTACCGCGTCGTCGGAGTAGACGCATCAACTGACATGTTGGATCGCGCCCGGGTGCTCCTCGGTTCACGAGCGACGTTCGACGTCGCAGTGCTGCCGGACCTGCCGGTCGCAGGTCGATTCGATGCGGCCATCTCAAACTTTGATGGCTTCAACTACCTGTCACCGTCGGCATTCGCCGAGACCATCGCTGTGCTCGGAACGAAGGTCCGCTCGCAGGGTTGGCTGGTGTTCGACATTCACACCGACGCAATGATGGATTTCACGATTGCGAATGCCCTCGTTGAAGGCGATTCCGACGGCAACCACTTCGTGATCAGCAGCGCCGTCGATCGTGCCGCCAGAACGTGTCTGACCACGATCGACGTGACGCAAGCGCGCGACGGTGAACCGTTCGTCGAGACCCACACGCAGTACTTCCACAGCGACGAACAGGTTCGTGCGGCTTTGACTGCGGGCGGATTCTCGGACGTCCTCGTGGTCGATGAGTACAGCTATCGCGGTGCCGATTCCGACACACTTCGTGCGACGTGGATCGCCCGTCGCAACTAGTGATCACCCTCGCGAGTACCGATTAGTACTTGTACTTCCAGGTCGGCTTATCGAATGAGGGCCCAAAGTCCGGTGACGGATTGGTGCACGCCGCAGCGGCAAGCGCGCGCAGTTCAGCTGCACGAGCGGCATACAACCGCTGCTTGCGATTGAGCTTCTTGATGCGGGCGGGCTTCTTCTTGCCCTTCTTGCCTTTCTTGGCGACCGGCTCGATGGGGATGAGGTTCTCCTTACCGCCGGGGTCTATCCGGTAGTTGTAGTACTCCTCTTCCTTGGAGCCGTACCGGACGAACAGCTCGTCCGTGGTGCGCCAACCGCAGTACGGCGGGCGCTTGCGCCCGCGCATCTTGTTCCACGTCCCCATCATCGGAATCCCGAGGCGTCCACCTGAGGTCCCTAGCGGCAGCCCCGACGTCGAGTTCGGCAATCCGGCCGCCGTCAGCAGCGTTGCAGCGACGTCGACGTTGGCGGTGACAAGGTCACCGTTCTGCGCCGCCTCTTGCTGACCTGGGTACCTCACGATGAGGTCAACTTCGCTTGATGGCCGGTAGGGATTGTTCTTCGACGTCACGCGGTTCTGACCGAATGCGTAGCCGTTGTCTGAGGTGAACACCAGCAGTGTGTTCTCCCACCGCCCGGTGCGCTCAAGGGCTTCAATGATGAGGCCGACTTGTTCGTCCACGCTACGAAGAACGGCGGTCTGCTTGCGCCAGACCGCACGCGGCTCCATGCCTTCGACTTTTGCCTTCTTGGGCTGCTCTTGAACCCAGTGAGGCTTGTCCGAGACGTTCTTTTCAGAGTCCGGTGTCTTCTTCCACGGTGGATTCACGCCCGCCCCCGCGAACTTTGGCTCGGGAGTGAACGGCGCGTGCGGTGCGTAAGGCGTGTACACGGCAAACAGCGGAACCTCGCTGGGTACTTCTTCGATGAAGTCCACCGCAGCTTTGCCCATGTGGCTGGTCACATATTCACCTTGGCTGCGCTGTTCGTAGGTCGGGGCACCGGCGGATTCCGCGAGGGCAAGGTCAGGTGCGTCAGCCGTGTACCGGTAGTCGGTGTACTTGTTGCCGCCGTCGTTCTCAACTGTCGCCGTCCACCGGTTCCAGCCCGGGGGCCGCGGTTCGCCAGAGTCGATCCTGTAGCCATTGAGGTATTTGCCGAAGAGGCCGGTCGCGTAACCCGCGTTGTTGAGCTTGACCGGCACTGACTCGTGCTGGTTGCCCTTCGCCTGGAACACCTTGTATCCGCCAAACTTCTTGCGGTTGATTCCGTACACGCCCGACTCATTTGAGTACTTCCCGGTGAGTAGGGAGGTGCGTGAGGGGCAGCAGACGCTGGTGGGGGTGACGGCATTGGCAAAGGTCGTGCTCGTCGGAACCACGTAGTCACGTAGGACCGGCATGGTTTCGATCATTCCCTTGGGCTGATCGTCGGTGAGGATCACGACGATGTTGGGGGTGCTGGGCGCGGCAGAAGCCGGTGGAGTTACCGGGTTGAGCGCGACATTCGGGATCACCAACCCTGCACAAACAACCGCGATGAGGCCCGCCCGCGACCAAGACCGCACGCGCGCACTGCGTCTGCGACGCGGTGCTGCGACGGGTAGATCGTTAGGCGACATTGGACCTCTCCGGGGACGTTGCGAGAACGCCACAGGCAAAACCCGTGACGCAGGCTGCCAGAATTACACACCTTGGAGTTGCCGATCGAATTACCGATCTGCGGTGACGCTCGGTAAGCACCGATGGTCGACTGGTGCGCGATTAGGCGGTCGGGACTCCGTAGCCCCGCAATGAACCGATCCGCAACTTGCCGTCGGTCGGGAGTCTGTGCGGATCTGCCGGTGGTTCGTCGTCGTCGTCGGCGAGCGGCGCAAACGCTGCGGTGAGGGCGGACATCGCTGGAACGAAGTACATCGAGCCGTTGACGACCGTCGAGAACGTCGCCAACATGTCGATCAGTCCATCTTCGGTGGCACCGAACATGCGCTCAAGCATCTCGATCATGAGGTCAGGATCGTTGGTGGCGCCGATGAACTGGGTGCCGATCTCGTCGCCGAGGTTGTAGGGAGTGTTTCGGCGATAGATGTGCCGCTCCTCGCCTTCGGCGTCCAACACCGTGTTGCGCTTCACGTGCGAGGTCATCGGGATCTCGCCGTCAGGGAGTTCGATGCTCTCTTGCTTGGTCCGCCCGATCACGCCTTCCTGCTCGTCGAGCGGGAGGGCCTCAAATGCAGTGAGGTTGTGAACCCACTTCTGGACCAAAACAGCCGAGCCGCCTGCGCCGACGGAGTCAGCGGGGAAGACTGCGACCTCGTAGGCCTCATCTGGCAATGGGTTCTCGGTGCCGTCGACGAATCCTGTTGGGTCGCGGCTGTCGGGTGCGGTGTACGCGGGCAACTGCAACTGCAAGTCTGCGACGTTGGCGAGGGCATCGACGATGGTTGCTGCGGTAGCGCCGACCGACTCTGCCGACGCACCACTGCACCAGGCCCAGATGTCCCATTGTGTTGATGGCGCCACAAGCCCCGTCTTGCCGCGCACCTCAACCAGCGGTTTGACGGTCTCGGGCAGGGTGCCCGGAGAAAGCGCGCTCCACAACGTCGGCGAGAAACCCCACGTCACATTGGGCCCAACCAAGCCCGTCGCAACACGTCGCGCGTTGGTGATGGCATCACGAAGCGCGTCGATGTTCGCGGCCGGATTGACCGCGAACTCGACGTGCATGTGATGAGAAAGGCCTTGGGCGAACAGGCCAGGCTGTGGCTCTGGCATGCGTTAGCTCGGCAGCGCGAATCGGATCGCTGCCTCGGGGGTATTCACCACTGCGGTGAATGACTCTTCGAGGTAGAGGGTGATGTTCTCGTGATCGTGGTTGAGGTATCCGATCGACCAGTCCTGGCCGCCGGAAATCTCGAAGTCGCCGCCGCGCTGGCTGACGAGCACTGCGCCGTCAATCGCCGGTGCCCACACGACCGGGCCATCGACGAGGAGACGGAGGTGCTTGATCAGCGGGTAGCCGCCGCCTTCGGAGCTTTCCATGACACCCGTCCACACTTCTGGGCCCATGGCGATCGCGTAGGGACCTTCGATGCCTTCGTGCGACAGCTCATCGATCGCCTTGGCAACTGCATCGGGGAAGTTGCTGAAGTCTGCGTCGAACGTGACGGTCGGCTGGCTTGAACCTGACGCCACGCCGGTGATGCCAAGCTCTGGGTTCCCGCCGAACACGGCCTGGTCCTCGGCGAGTGCCGCTGCACGAGCAGCCTCGATTACGGGACCGGTATCGAAGTCAGTTGCGCCGCGATCTAGTGCTTCAAGTTCTTTGCGGCTGATTTGGAACTGCACGCGGATCTCCGTCAGCGGGAGGACGACGCGCGAGTTGAGTTCAACAGCTGGGTTTCCGGAATTGACCGTCTTCACTCGGCCCAGTGGAGTTGCCGAACGAGTCCAGTCATCGTCACAGCTGTAGTCGAGCATCTTGCGCGCTGCGAGGTAGTGGCGAAGGGTGCGGGTCGCTTCTTGCTCGATCTCGACCCAACCGGCATCGCTGATGGGCGCCTTCTCGCGCAGCAGATGATCCACTTCAAACTCCTTTTGATGAGACTTAGCCCAGATATGACTCGAACTGAGGGTTACCTAACCACGGATCGATACCTGATCGCTCGACTAAGCCGCCGTCCGCGTGAATTGCAGGTGGACGGCGAGCGAACGTCTTCCGTTGCGGTCCTCATTCGACCGTTGAACGCCCGTCGTGGCCTACCGGCGGGCTGTGAGTGAGCCCCGGATGTTGGTGACAACCTCGCGCGCGCCGCGGCGGCCTTCGGGAACGGGCAAGAGGGGATAGTCGTGGAGGGCTCCGGGCCACTCGCGGTAGATGAGGCGGTCACTTGGCAGGCGGTCGCGCAGGCGTCGGCAGTCGGGCACGAAGATGTCGCGAGTGCCGACGAAGACTGCGATCGGCGGTAGCGATTCGAAGTCGCCGTGGATCGGGCTGACGCGTGGGTCGTCGAGCGCGAGCTCACCTGCCCATGCCTCACCAGCGACGCGCAGGCCGACCGACGATAGCCACGGGTCGGTGGGTTCGATGGCGTCGATCTCCGGGTTCGACAACGTGACGTCGAGGAACGGTGCGATCAATGTCAGGCCAGCCAGCGACGACTGGCGCGTCGGCGACTGCGCGAGCGCTACCGCCAGGGCAAGCCCTCCACCGGAGGAGTCACCCGCCAAGTGCAGGGGCTCATCCGGGTCAAGGGTGGCGATGAGACCCGTCACGAACTCGACGGCGAGTTCCGCGTGATGCGCTGGCGCGAGGCCGAAGATCGGGACATGCACCGTCGCGCCGACGGAGTCGACGATTTCGGCGATGAGTGACCAATGTTGAGGCTTGATCTCGTTGATGTAGGAGCCGCCGTGCAAGTAGATGACAGCCCCGGGGATTCGCTGCGCACCTTCCTTCGGGCTGACGGTGTAGGTCGTGAATCCGTGGAGTTCGCTGCTGCTGACGTCGTAGTGCGTGGCGAACTTCTTGGGTGGCGCACTCGAACCCTTGGGTTGAGCGAGCGCATAGATCGCAGCCTCGCGGGTGGCCATCTTCCGCTTGCGAGTCCCCTTGAAGTAAAGCGCGAGGACCCGCATCTGCCAGCTAACGCGCACGCCAAAGCTCCTCGTCTGGGGTCTCACGGGGTGTGGTGAACGCGCAGTCGTTGCGCGCAGTTGATCCCATCACGGCGACCGCGCTGATGCGCGCTGCGAACCCGCGCTCACGCCCACAATCCGATTGCACCGGTGCCGAGAGAGCTCCTTCGGAATGTTGGGTGGCCGTTGCACGTTGTCGCAAGAATGACCGATCCGTTCGCGCGTGAACCAGACAAACTGTCCATCGACGTGTTCAGCGACGTGGTGTGCCCGTACTGCTACCTCGGCGACACGATTTTGGCCGCGGCGCTTAGCGAGTTCGACCACTCCGACTCGGTCGTGATTCGGTATCACTCCTACCAACTGATGCCGGAACTTGCAGCTGATCGCACCGTGGATCTGATCGAATTGTTGTCGACCTCGAAGGGCGTGCCGCCACAACAAATCGTTGCGGCTCAACAACAGCTCGTGACGCGTGGCGCGGAGTTTGGGATCGACTACCGATTTGATCAAGCGCTGACGACGAACACTCGCGCAGCTCACCGACTCACCCACTTCGCCAAAGCTCACGGCAAGCAGCGTGAAATCGTTCAGCGGTTGTTCGTCGCGTACTTCACCGACGGACTCAACATCGGAGACGTCACGACGCTGGCGGACCTCGCCGCCGAGGTGGGTCTTGACCGCGACGCCGCGTTGGTCGCGCTCACCACTGACGCGTACGCGCAAGACGTCGATCACGACATCACTCTCGCTCGTCAACTCGGCATCAGTGGTGTTCCATTCTTCGTCTTCAATGGCAAGTACGCGGTGTCCGGAGCGCAGCCGGTGGAAGCGTTCACAGAGGTTTTGGCTCAGGCGTGGAACGACGCCGACGTCACGTCGAGTTAGGGCGCGAGCGAGCACAATCTGCCCCGCTTGTTTGGCTCACCTTGCCAACATTTCAAGACAAAGCGAGGTGCTGTCGCTACCTTCTCCCGCACGACTGAGCGAGCCGCACTTCCCCTGACCGGTCGACGCGCTGAGAGCGTCCTTGGCGACATGTTCGAGCAGAAGGCCACCGACATTGATTGGCGGCACGGGCGAACCTTCAGTCTGGTTTACCCCACGGGGCGAGCAGATGTCGATGACATCCTGGTCCAAGCGAACCTCGCCTACCTGTACGAGAACGCGCTGAATCTGCGCCGCTTCCCGAGCCTCGCCGCGATGCAAGACGACGTCACCGGAATGGTTGCGTCCCTGGTGAATGCGCCCGCGTCTGCGGGTGCGGGATTCACATCCGGCGGCACCGAGTCAATCTTCATGTCGGTCCTCGTGAGTCGCGAGCGAGCAAAGAAAGAGCGCGGGATCACCAACGGCAACATCGTGTTCCCGAAGTCCGCGCACCCAGCCTTTGCCAAAGCCGCGTTCTACACCGGCCTTGAGGTACGACCCACCGCGCTGACGGCCGACTTCACTGCCGACGTCAGCGCCGTTACTGATGCGATTGATGACAACACGGTGTTGGTGATGGGCTCGGCATACGGCAACCCGCACGGCGTGATGGATCCGATTGAGGCGCTTTCGGAGGCCGCGATGAAGCGGGGAGTCCCGTTCCACAGCGATGCGTGCATCGGTGCGTTCGTGCTCCCGTTCATGGAACGACTTGGACTCCAGGTGCCACCGTTTGACTTCCGACTCCCCGGGGTTACGCAGATGTCGTGCGACGTCCACAAATACGGCTACGCAACCAAGGGGGCATCGGTCGTTGTCTACCGTGACGCGGAATGGATGGCGCATCAGGCCTTCACGTACGACATCTGGCCCTCGGGGCACTACCGGACACCATCGGTCGCAGGCGCGCGCGCCGCTAGCCCAATCGCTGCTGCCTGGGCGGTCATGAACTACTTGGGCGAGAACCAGTACACCGAGATCATGCGCGGACTACTCGACACGACGAGCCGCATGAGGGAGGGCATCACGTCGATTCCTGGCCTACAGATCCTCGGTGATCCGATCGGCCCGTTGTTGTCCTTCACTTCGACCGACGATGACATCTTCGCGATCTGTGACGTCATGGATGACCGCGGTTGGGGACTCAACCGAATCGCTGACCCACCAGGTCTGCACATGATGATCTCGCCGATTCACGCGAGCTTCGTTGACGAGTTCGTTGAGGACTTGGCGTTCGCTGCGGCCAATCACGGGCCATCGCGCGGATTGGGTGCAAGCTACAACTAATGCGACAACCCTGAAACGTTTCGAGTGCCGTGCGCAATGCGCTGAGCACGGGGATCGGTGCACGCTGACGAGGAAGAATTTTGCGGCAGCGACGAAATGGGGATGGGCGTGGATGCGCTCAAATTGATCTTCGAGATCATTCTGTTTCTGATCCCGCTCGTCGTCGGTGCGAAGTATGGGCCGATGGCGCTGATCGGAACTGCTGGCCTGTCCGTCTTCATCATGGTCGAGGTACTGCGGTTGCAGCCTGCAGCACCGCCCTTTGGCGCGATCTTCATCGTGCTGGCGGTTATCTGTGCGTCCGCAGCGATGGCGGCAGCGGGTGGAATGGAGTTCTTGATCAGGCTCGCCGGGGCCGCCATGGCTCGCCATCCTCGGCAAATTCCGGTGATCGGGCCCCTGTTCGTGTGGCTGTTCACCGTGCTCTCCGGCACGGGCAACATCACGTTCGCATTGATTCCGATCATGTACGAGGTTTCGTACTCCGCCAAAATTCGACCTGAACGGATCCTCGCGACGGCGAATGCTGTGTGCCAGCTCGCTTTGATGGCAAGTCCGGTCGCTGCTGTGACCGTCACCTTCTTGGCCCTCACCGAGAAGGCAGACAACTCGCTGGGGAAGATGCTGCTAATCACGATTCCGGCATCGTTGATCGCCACAGTGGTGACGTCGCTATTCATGGCTCGCTGGGGAAAGAACCTTGACGACGACCCTGAGTACCAGCGGCGGTTAGCGGCGGGCGAAGTTGAACCTCCGACGCCGGTGAGTTCGGGCCGCACAGACCAGTTGCCGCTACCTGCACGCGCAGCGTTGAGTGCGTACATCTTCTTCGGCGGCGTTGTCGTCATTGTGGTGTTGGGATTCTTCTCTGGGCTTCGCCCGTCCTTTCCCACCACAACTGCTGCTGGAGTGACGGGTAGTACGACCGTCTCGATGTCCTACATCATTCCGATGGTGATGTTCGCAGTGGCGGGAATCATCATGATCGTGTGTCGGCTCAAGACGGCGAAGGTAATGGACGAGCCCATCATCGGGACTGGTTTGATCGCGGCGCTGCTGTTGCTGGCTGTTCCGGTGTTGGCCGGGACCGTGATCGATGCCCACATCGAGTGGGTCCAGTCGTTCGTGAGTAGCGCTCTCGGCGTGACCGTCCTGCTCTTCGCTTTGATCCTCTTCTTCCTTTCGGCTCTCATTCAGAGCCAAGTCGCGGCAGTCAACGTGTTGATTCCTGTCGCGTTGAGCGCAGGTTTAGCGACCGGACCGATGACCGGAATGCTCGGTGCGGCCAGTGGTAACAACTTGCTCGCATCAATCGGAAGGTTTGGCCAGTCGTGCATCTTGACCGACAAGACCGGTTCAACGAAGCAAGGGTCGTTCCTGTTGAACGGATCGTTCTTCCTGCCCATGCTGTTGTCGGCGGTCATCGCAGTGGCGGTTGGGCTCATTCTTCAGGCGTTCGTCTACTAGAGGGGATGCGCACATGTCATCAACTGTCATCACCGGTGCTCGTATTTGGGACGGCGTCTCAGATACGCCGATCAGCGGGGCGGAGATTCTCACCACCGATGGAGTGATCGCTGAGGTCGCCGAGTCTGTCTCGCGCCCGAAGGGTGTATCGGTTATCGACCTCCCGGGCCACACAGTTACGCCGGGCTTCATCGACTGCCACACCCACATCACGCTCGACCCACTTCGCATGAACCTTGTGCTGACCCAATCGCCGGGTACCAAATTGATGCAGGCGCTTCCCGCCGCGAAGGCCGTCCTGGAGCGGGGATTCACGACCATCAGGGACCTCGCTTGTGGTGATGCGGAATACCTCACGATTGATCTCAAGCACGCCATCGAACAGGGCATCGTGCCAGGACCGCGGATGATCGTTGCACCACATCTCATCTCGGCGACCGGTGGCCACGGCGATTACACCGGACTGCTCGAGCCCAGCCTTGCTCACGGATGCACCAACTTGCGATTCGCGCTCGCGGACGGCAGTTCGGAGTTGTTGCGCCTCGTCCGCGAAGAAGTCGCCCGTGGTGCGGATTGGATCAAGTTCGCGGCCACTGGTGGATTCTCGAGTCCCTCGGACAGTCCGGATGAGGTCAGCTTCACGCAGGCGGAGATGACTGCGCTGGTGGGTGCGGCAGCCGATAGAGGGGTGCCGTCCACGCCTCACTGCTACGGCGACGAGGCGGCACGGCGGGCGATCATTGCTGGCGTCCGGTCGATCGAACACGGAAACCTCATCGGCCACAAGACACTGGACCTCCTCGTTGAGCGTGGAGTCTTCCTCGTCCCCACGCAAGGCTCCGTTGTACTCAACGCTCAGGAGCG
>CAUJEJ010000030.1 GCA_963169255.1 Actinomycetota bacterium
ATCTGCGCACTGCGACCGGGAGTGCCTGGACTCAGCGAGACAATCCGCGTTCGCAGCATCCTCGGGCGTTTCCTTGAGCACTCGCGGGTGTACGAGTTCGCAAACGGTGGCAACACCGAAGTTTTCATCGGCTCGGCCGACATGATGCATCGCAACCTCGACCGCCGAGTCGAGACCCTGGTCTCGATCACCACCCCCGAACACGTGCGTGAGATCTCCAACTTGATCGACTTGAGCTTCGATGACCAAACCTCTTCGTGGCACCTCGACGGTGCGGGGATTTGGGATGGCGTTCACACTGGCGTCGACGGAGCGCCACTTCGCGACGTGCAGAATTACCTCATCAAACTTCGCCAACGTCCACGGAGCAAATCCTTATGAGCAACGGGTCCGGCACCACACCACAGACCGTTCGCGAGGTAGAGGTAAAGCTGCGCGTCCACGGACTGTTCAAACTTCCGGACCTCGTCGCCCACGACGTCGGTGTTGCGCGAGCTAAGCGCCAGGTCGTCCGCGAGATGCGCGCGATCTACCACGACACCCGCGATTTGCGACTCTTCCGGTGGGGTGTGACCTTGCGCCGACGTGAGGGTGGACCAGATGCCGGCTGGCACATGAAGCTGCCAGTCAAAGGCATCACTGACGGCACCCGCGACGAATTGCAGCTTCCCCTCGATGCAGGGCCCGTCGGAGAGGTTCCCGAAGCACTTGCAACGATCGTGATGCCATTCGTCCGGGATGCGCCATTGGCCCCGATCGCAGACGTTCGCACTGAGCGGACTCCCTACGTGCTCTACAACGCCGACGGCGTAGCAATAGCTGAGATGGTCGATGACCTCGTCTCAATCTTCGACGACGGTACCCAGGTGGAGCGCTATCGCGAGATCGAGGTCGAAGCGCTCGTTGACGACGCCCCGCTCGAAGCAATCGTGAACGTCCTCGTTGAGGCGGGGGCGACGAGGTCGTCCATCAGTAAAGCCGCCGCCGCACTTGGCCCGGCCGCTGCCGGACCGCCCGACGTCCTAGAACCTGCAGATGTCGGGCCGAAAGACTCCGCGCGAGACGCAATCACCGCCTTCCTACGCAAGTACATCCGCGCCTTCATCACCCAGGACGTCAGGGTCCGACGCGACCTGCCGGATTCTGTTCACCAGATGCGGGTGGCGGCTCGGCGGTTGCGCAGTGGTCTCAAAGCGTTCGGCCCACTCGTTGATGAAGAGTGGGCCAGCCACTTGCGCTCTGAGCTCGGCTGGGCGGCTGGCGAGTTGGGCGCCGCGCGCGACACTGAGGTGCTACTTGAGCGCCTTGACCGCCACGCTGAGCACTTGGGTAGTCGGGATGCCGCACTTGTTCGCGCTGTGATTGACCCGCAACTCGCCGCGCGCCTTGAGTCTGCTCGCGACGGTGCGCTGGACTCACTTGCGACACCGCGCCACGTTGCCTTGCTCAGTGCACTCGTGGCGGCTGCGAACGATCCGAAGATCACTGAACTCGGTGAGCGTCAAAGCAACGAGGTTCTGCCCGAACTGGTTGACCGATCGTTTCGGCGTCTTGCCCGGCGCGTCAAGGAACTGGAACTCGAAGGTCCTGCAGAGGTGTGGCACGAGGCGCGGATCAGCGCCAAGCGTGCGCGCTACAGCGCGGAGGCCGTCGCGGGTGTGTTCGGCGCACCAGCGAAGCGGCTCGCGGATGCGCTCAGCGAAGTGACAGAGATCCTCGGCGAACACCAAGATGCCTGCATTGCGCAAGACGTGCTTCGTGAGCTCGCGGCAACCGAGGACATCGACGGCCGCACCGGGTTCGCCCTCGGCCTCCTCCACGAGCACGAGTTTGAGATGGAACTGCATAACCGCCTTGAATTCGACAAGATCTGGCCCCATGTCCGCCGCGTCCACAAGGGAACAAAGCTTGCCTAGGTCAGCCGGGGTGACCCAATGAGTCGGGGCACACAAGAAGTGATTCGCGCTGCGGGCGTTGTCCTGTTGCGATCGCGCGGCGGCAAGGTTCAGGTCGGGGTTGTGCACCGACCACGCCACAAGGATTGGTCTCACCCCAAGGGCAAGGTCGAGCGCGGCGAGAGCGTCATCGTTACTGCCACGCGCGAGACTCTGGAAGAGACGGGCCAACGCGCCGTTCTCGGGACGCCACTGATCACTGAGCGGTACACCGTCGAAAGTCGCCCGAAGACCGTTCGGTACTGGGCGGGTTGGCTCGCACCCGGCGGACCCGGATTCAAGGCAAACCACGAAATCGATCAGGTCGAGTGGTTGAGCCCAGACAAAGCCGCCAAAAAGCTCACGTACCCACGGGATGTGCAGTTGATGCGCGCGGCAGTGAGTGCGCCACGCACGGTGCCACTGATCATTCTTCGTCACGCTCAAGCCGTAAAGCGGTCTGACTGGAACAAGGCTGACCAGGCGCGTCCGCTCGCGGCTGATGGGCGACGCCAGGCAAAAGATCTGGTTCCTATCCTGACGGCGTTTGGCATCAATCGCCTCTACTCCTCCGACGCTGCGCGTTGCGTAGAGACGCTCACCCCATTCGCAGACACTCGCCGGTTCTCGATCCGGCTGGAGAATCTCTTCAGCGAAGAGGGATACGACGACAAGAAGAGCGGGTCGCTTCGGTTGTTGAACAACCTTCTAGAGAACCCGACACCGGCGGTGTTGTGCACCCACCGACCCGTGCTGCCCGAACTGCTCAAACATGTGCAGCGGCAGCTTGGGCTGAGCAAGCGAGAACAACTTGATCCCGGCCTCGCACCTGGTGGGTTCATTGTTTTGCATCGTGAGTTCCACCCCAAGAAGGGACTGCGCGTCACGGCGATCGAGCGCCACGATTCGTAGCTGCCACACACATCAAACGAGTTCTTCCACCAAGCTCCAACCCCTTCCACCACTATGACATCACTATGACGTCATTAGTGTTGACTATGACGTCATGGTGATGTCATAGTGGAGTCATGGAACTACAAACCTCCGTAGACGATGTCCGCGACCAACTACTGACGGCCGCTGAGAACAGTGGCGACGAGAGTCGACTGGCCGCCGAACGCATGACCGCAACGATCGACTCAGCACTGCGCCTCGCCCTCCTTGAAGCCGTCTCCGCGGCGGCGGACGAGATTACGGTCGAGCTTGCGCCAGGGTCCGTCGAAGTTCGGCTGCGCGGCCGAGATCCCGAATTCGCCGTGACAGTTCCCAATACCCCATCGATCCAGCCGGCACCGCCTACGGTTCCTGCCGCGGCCGCACCTGTGCCCGTTGATACCGATGACGGCGGAACTTCCAGAATCACCCTGAGACTTCCGGACCTGCTGAAAGGCCGCATTGAGGCAGCCGCTGAAGCCGAGGGCCTCTCCGTCAACGGGTGGCTCGTCCGCGCACTGACCGCGGCCACCAGCGCCGCAGTACCGCCGCCGGCACCCACTCATGCCTCAGGCAGGTCGTTCACCGGCTGGGTCAACTAGGCGCACTCACATTCATCAACATCCAACCAACCATCAGGAGTAGTCATGGAAACCTTCCACACACCCACACCGATCAACGCCATGGTTGACGTCTCCAGCGGCGACGTTCGAATCAATGCCAGCGACCGCGCTGACACCACAGTGTCGGTTGTGCCACGCGATCGTGAGCGGGCTGCAGACGTCCAAGCTGCAACAAATACGACCGTGAACTTCGTCAACGGCATCCTCACCGTCAATCTTCGGAAGTCGTGGCAACGATTCACTGGACCAGGCAAACGTGACGGATCGGTCTTGGTGACGATCGAATTGCCAAGTGGCTCCACGCTGAGTGCAACGACGGGCTTCGGATTCGTTCATTGCGAGGGTGAACTCGCTAATGCCGTGGCCAAGAGCGGGATGGGCGACCTGCGCGTAGACCGGGTGGCGACCCTCACCGCGAGAACTGGCTTCGGTGATGTCATCGCCGACGTCATCACTGGCGATGCCAATGTGAAAACGGGCACTGGTTCCATACGTCTCGGCACAGTAGAGGGCACGACAGCCATCAAGAATGCGAACGGAATCGTGAGTGTTGAGCGTTGCGCTCACGCGGCGCATATCCGGACCGCCAGCGGCAATATCGCAATCGGTCAAGCCCAGAGTTCACTGACGGCAGGCTCAGCGGCCGGGGACATTCGGATTGCAGAAGTCTCGACTGGGTCCGTCTCCGCGCGAACCGGTGCCGGTGCGATCGAAATCGGCATCCGCGAAGGTGCGTCAGCGTGGCTTGACGTTGCCTCGAAGTTCGGGTCGGTCCGCAACGGACTCACCACTGCGACAGCGCCCGAGCCCAGCAATTCCACCGTTGAGGTGCGCGCGCAGACAGGCGCGGGCGACATCGTCATTCACCGCGCTCAAGCGGCCTAGTGGAGTTGCGCGTTTCAAACGAAGCCACTCGTTGCAAGCTGACAGAGCCCGTGAACGACCGAAAATTGGTCGTTCACGGGCTCTCGCCTTGGAGTCTTTGCCGCCTATTCACCGTCTATGGGGACGCTGTTTGGACGTTCGTTCAGCGGCCATTGTCGGTTCAACTTCTGTTCACCTGAGCGCGGTACGAATTACACCGAGCGCGCCTAGCGTCCGTGCTGTACATGTAATCGACCCTCTTGGAGGAACAGGGTGAATCGCACCCGATCAATCGTGATCACGTCGGCACTAGCCGTCGGATCACTCGCACTCGCAGCATGCGGCAGCTCAAGCACGTCAACGGACGGTGCCAGTGGCAGCGTCCGCGTTGATGGCTCATCGACTGTCGCTCCACTCACTTCCGCAGCAGCAGAGAAGTTCAAGACAGAATCACCAAACATCAACGTCACGGTCGCCACATCCGGCACCGGCGGCGGGTTTGAGAAGTTCTGCCGCGGCGAAACAGACATGAACGACGCATCGCGCCCGATCAAGGACGAAGAAGCCGCAATCTGCAAGCAGAACGGCATCGAGTTCCAGGAACTCGTCATCGCCAACGATGCGCTCAGCGTTGTTGTCAACAAAGAGAACACCTGGGCCAAGTGCTTGACCACTGCCCAGCTCAAGAAGATCTGGGAACCGAAGTCGACGGTCAACAACTGGAACCAGGTTGACCCGAGTTTCCCGAATGAGCCGCTCAAGCTCTACGGCCCGGGCACCGATTCCGGCACGTTCGACTACTTCACCGATGAGATCAACGGCGAAGAAGGCGCAAGCCGGACCGACTTCAGCCCGAGCGAGGACGACAACCAGATCGTTCAGGG
>CAUJEJ010000031.1 GCA_963169255.1 Actinomycetota bacterium
GACCTCTAGGTCGCTGCGGCGGAGGCACCTATCCGCCTGCGCAATAGTGGCAGTCGTGCTTGGCATAATTGACGTGTTTTCAGGTTGTGTTACGGCGCCGGAACGGATTCGCCTCCAGTCGGAACTGTCAATTTGCGCCCGCTGGACTGAACCTGCCACGATCCGGCTATGAGTAGCTCGAAGGTCGCCGGAAACTATGGCGTAGATGCTCCCTATGTCCCGATCATTAGCTTCGTGGCTGCCATCGCGATGGTGGTCTATGGCTTCGTGCAGGTGGGTTTCTCGCGATGGATCACGTTCGCGATCGCGCTGCTGCTTTTTGGTCAAGTTGTGTCATACATGTACACAACAACGAAGGGCAAGTTCGTCTTGTGGGAGAGGATCTTTGGTCAACTGAATCTGACCGGCGCCGCCAGGATCCTTGACGTTGGGTGCGGCCGTGGAATGGTCGTCATCACCGGATTGCGGGCATTCCCCTCGGCCCAAGGCGTCGGAGTGGACTTGTGGCGGAGCAGGGACCAGTCAGGAAATGACCCCGCCACGACGACAGCTAATGCGCAGGCAAATGGCTTGGCCGATCGACTCGAACTGCGCACCGAGGACATGTCGGACATGCACGTGGCTTCCGCCAGCTTTGACGTCGTCACGGCCAATGTGGCGATCCAGAACATCAAGGACCGGGAGTTGCGCCGCAAGACGATCGACCAGATCTACGCAGCCACCAAACCTGGTGGTCAGATCCGCATCGTCGACATCCAGTACGTCAAGCAATACGCAGAGGACCTGGCTACCGCGGGCGCGGTTGAGGTCAGCATCAAGAACCTCGGCATCAAGGGTTGGTTTGGAAACCCGCTGTACGCGAGCAAGTTGGTTTCAGCAACGAAGCCGTCCTAGCCACCGCGCATGCGGTAGGCGAGGGAATCAAATAGGTCCGACTCGCGTTGTAGGTGGGGCAGCATGGCACACTAGAGCGGTTCCGGTTCACGTCAGCGATCACAAGTTCTCTGACGACCCGGGCCATAACGCTTAGGAGCAGCAATGAAAGCCGGAATTCATCCCGATTACGTTGACACCAAGGTCACCTGTACCTGTGGCAACGAGTTCATGACCCGCAGCACCGCAAAAGGCGGCAAGATCCACGCCGACGTGTGCAGCCAGTGTCACCCGTTCTACACAGGTAAGCAGAAGATTCTCGACACCGGCGGTCGCGTCGCGAAGTTCGAGAAGCGCTTCGGCAAGTCCAAGAGCTAGGTTGCCGCGGGCTTCCGAGCCTGTATTCCGCATCCGAAGACTCTCTATTTGATTGGCTGGCACCCGTGTTTGATCGTTGCGAGGAGCTAATAGCCGAGAACGACGAACTCGAGCAGCAGCTCGCCGACCCATCTCTGCACGCAGACGCTCAACGCGCGCGCAAGGTGGGTCGGCGGCATGCTCAGTTGCGCCCGATCGTCGAGGCATACCGACGGTGGCTCGCGCTCGGTGAAGACCTTGACGCTGCCCGCGAGTTCGGTGAAACTGATCCCGCGTTCGCTGAAGAGGCTGTTGCGCTTGAGCAAGCTCGTGACGAGGTCGCCGACAAGTTGACCAAGTTGCTTGTCCCACGTGGGCCACTCGACGGCTCCGACGTGATCCTCGAGATCAAGGCAGGCGAGGGCGGAGATGAGTCCGCTTTGTTCGCCAGTGACCTGCTGCGGATGTACCTGCGCTACGCCGAGAAGCGCAACTGGAAGACCGAGATTCTGGAGTCTGTTGAGTCTGATCTCGGCGGCTACAAGGACGTCGCGGTCGCCGTCAAGGCCAAGGGAGTTCCCGAGCCAGGCGACTCACCCTTTGACCGGTTGCAGTTTGAAGGCGGCGTTCACCGCGTGCAGCGGGTTCCCGTCACCGAGTCACAGGGGCGAATTCACACCTCCGCTGCTGGTGTCCTCGTGCTCCCAGAAACCGAAGAGGTCGAGGTCGAGATCGACCCGAACGACCTTCGAATTGACGTATACCGATCGTCAGGACCAGGCGGACAGAGCGTCAACACAACCGACTCGGCGGTCCGAATCACCCATATTCCCACCGGCGTTGTGGCGTCGTGTCAGAACGAGAAGTCGCAGTTGCAGAATCGCGAGGCAGCGATGCGAATCCTGCGTGCCCGGCTGATCGCGGCGGAGGAAGAGCGGGCCGCAGCCGAGGCTTCGGATGTGCGCCGCGCGCAGGTGCGAACTGTTGATCGCTCGGAACGAATTCGGACCTACAACTTCCCAGAGAATCGCTTGGCGGATCACCGCACTGGCTACAAGTCGTACAACCTTGACGCAGTCCTCGATGGCGAACTCGAACCCGTCATCCAATCGTGCGTCGACGCCGACACCGCCGCGAGGTTGGCGGGCGAGTGACCCGCGCGCACGTGTGGGCTTGGCAATGAATGACGAGTCTGGCTCAGCCCTGTGCGTAGCTCATGTGCTCAAGAACGCGACCGCACGTCTGGAAGGTGCTGGTGTCGCTTCACCGAGGGTCGACGCTGAATTATTGCTAGCGCATGTGACCGGCGAGCAGCGTTCACGATTGCGACTGCTAACGACACTCGCAGCCGACCAGTTGGCGGTCTACGAGGCGCTACTCATTCGTCGGTGCGCTCGTGAACCACTGCAACACCTGACGAGGGAGGCCTACTTCCGGCACTTGGTCCTGCAGGTGGGCCCCGGGGTGTTTATCCCGCGGCCCGAGACCGAGACTCTCGTAGACATAGCCCTCGCTGAATTGGCGTCGCTACGTGCGCACAATGCACACGCGGGCCTGGTTGTGGTTGACCTGTGCACGGGCTCCGCAGCAATTCCGCTGGCGATCGCCACCGAGTCGTCAGGAGTGCAAGCAATTGGCGTCGAGCTTTCGCCCGAGGCTTTCGAGTGGGCAACCCGCAACGTTGGCGCGCACGCGTCTGCGCTCGCTACTGCAGGTTCTTCACTCACCCGCATCAGCGGTGACGCACGAGAGGCAGCGCTTCTGCTGCCCCACCTGGCGGGCACCGTGGATGTATTGACCTGCAACCCGCCCTACATCCCGGCCGAGGCGATTCCCCGTGATCCTGAGGTTCGCGACTTTGACCCCGCGAT
>CAUJEJ010000032.1 GCA_963169255.1 Actinomycetota bacterium
CCAACTGATTCTGCGGGCGGCTTCGAATCTTGGATCCGTGCTGTCAAGGCCAGAGTTCTGATGGCGGCACCGGTCGAAACACGCAAAAGCAGCCGCCGGGTAGCTTTTGAAGCCGACGAGGCGCAGACTCAATCATCGGCAGTTCAGGTACTACCAGGCCAAGCTGCCCGAAGCGCGGACGTTCGGCCGTCGAATCCGTCGCCATTGACGCGAAGCCAACAGGGAAGGCAGTTAGTCGCCATGGAGAAGAAGTCACTCACCGCACTCGCCCGCAATCAACTCGATCTCGCACGCGCCGCGTCAAGTGGTCGCAGCGCAACCACCGTCTATGGCGGCCATGAGCACATCCTGCGCCAGACGATGATTGCGATCGCCAGCGGCCACAAGCTCGACGATCATGCGAACCCTGGCGAGGCGACGGTTCACGTACTCCACGGGCGAGTCACCTTGGCGACGAACTCGACCTCGTGGGAGGGCACAGCCGGCGACCTGCTTATCGTTCCCAATGCCACCCATTCGCTCGAGGCATTGGAAGACGCGGTGGTTCTGCTCACCGTCGCCAAAGCGCTTCAGTGACCACCCGCGTCGACGCGGAACGGGTTCTCGACTCGAACCCCGGCAATCACCGCACCATCCTGTAGGTCCTCGGTGAATAGCGTGTCGCAACCGCCGACGCGCGCAGCAGTGATGATCAATGCATCCCAAATGCTGATTTGAGAAGAGATGGAAGTCGCGATTGCATCGCTGACCACCACTGCGTCCGTCACGATCACCTCGTTGACTGAGAGCTGATCGACCGCTCGCTGGGCAGTCACAAGGTCAAGCGGCTCGGCCAAGCGCCGAGTGACAACGCTGAAGAATTCGATGAGCACTTGGGTGCTGAGCACCAACTGCAATTCCGGATCCCGCAGAATCTGCAGTGCCTTCTCGCGCTTGACCGGTTCATGATTATCCCGAGCGTAGACGAGCACATTGGTATCGACAAATACCCGACTCACTCGGCGGCACTGCCCGGGTAGGGTCGATCGTAGATTTCGTCGCGCGTCCAGGTGCGGCCTTCAACGCCGCTCCCACTCTTGGATTCCATCGCGTCAGCGACAAACGCCTGGCGGGCTGTTAATGCGTCGTCCGTAGTGGTGAGGGACGTCAAGTAGTTTCGCACGAGTTCATTGACGCTCGTGCCCTGCTCTAGCGCTCGGATCCGCGCCTTTCGCAAAAGAGTGTCATCAATCGCCAACGTTAGATTCGCCACGTAACAAGTGTTACACGTAATCCGTGCGCCAGCAAGCGTACTTCGAGGCTCAACTAGAACGCCGGTTTTGGCGGGTGCGGCTACCATTGGACGGAGCAGTCAGCGCGCGGTGCATCCGGCGTTGGCACCGTCGGGAGTTGGGATCTGAAGCCGTGCGAATTGCGAAGCTGATCGTTCTGCTCTTGTCGGCAATTGCTGCAGGATTCCTATTCGGGCTCTTGCGCCCGCGCCGTGTGACGAGTCGTCGTGACGTTGTTGCCGCGCCCACCCTCGCCAGCCTGGGTGGTGACCTCGATGACCGGACCAAGTAGACCAGGATCGCGGCTCGATCCATGGGTTGACTCGTACGCCGAGCGCGCTCAAGGTATGACGGCATCAGCGATTCGCGCATTGTTCTCAGTGGCTTCACGCCCGGAGGTCGTCTCGCTGGCAGGCGGGGCGCCGTACGTATCAGCCCTTCCGCTCGATGAGTTCGCTGACATGACCGCCAAACTCATCCGTGAGCAGGGTCCGACAGCGCTTCAGTACTGCACAGGCCAGGGCGATGAGAAGCTGCGCGAGCAGATCTGTGGCGTCATGGAGCTGTCTGGGATCCACGCACACCCGGACGACGTCGTCGTCACCACCGGCTCACAGATGGCGCTCGACCTCACGGTCCGCGTGTTCTGCAACCCGGGTGACGTCGTTCTCGTCGAGTCGCCCTCCTACGTGGGCGCGCTTGGTGTCTTTGCGGCTTACCAATGTGAGGTCGTGCACGTCCCGACCGATAGCGAGGGAATGAACCCAGCCGGCCTGAGCGAGGCAATCGATCGCTGCCGGATGGAAGGCAAGACCCCAAAGCTGATTTACACCGTGCCGACCTATCACAATCCGCTCGGCATCACTCAGCCTCCTGCCAGGCGGGCTGAGATCCTCCAGGTCGCCAAGAGTGCTGGCCTTCTCCTCCTGGAAGACGACCCATACTGCCTCCTTGGTTTCGACGGCGAAGTTCCGCGCGCGATCCGCGCTGACGATGCTGATGCAGTCGTCTACCTCGGGTCGTTCTCCAAGACGATCGCCGCCGGACTTCGGGTTGGCTGGGCTCTGGCACCACACGGTGTTCGCGAGAAGCTCGTGCTCGCGTCTGAGGCTTCGGTCCTATGCCCCTCAAATTTCTCTCAGCTCACGGTGTCGCAGTTCCTCGCGACTCAGCCGTGGCAGGAGCAGATCAAGGGCTTCCGCGCGCTGTACCTCGAGCGCCGCGATGCCTTGCTGGAGTCGATGGAACAACTCATGCCACCAGGCACAACCTGGACGGTGCCCGAAGGCGGATTCTTCTCGTGGGTCACCTTGCCTGAGGGCCTCGACACGACCGCGATGCTCCCGCGCGCGGTTGCCGGACTAGTCGCGTACGTC
>CAUJEJ010000033.1 GCA_963169255.1 Actinomycetota bacterium
GTCAAACCGGCTGGGCCAGATCCAACGATGATGATGTCTCGGACTTCGTTGCTCACGTAAACACGCCTCGCTTGGTTGAAGAAGGCCACAGGTAGGTGGCGACGTCGGTAGAACGATCCTACGGGTGGGGATCATTCCCGCGGTGCCACGCAGGGCAGTTGTGTGGTGCGGCTGGTGCTTACTGGGAGTTGAGGGTGACGTGCTCACGCACGATCTGTGGGTCATCGGTCGCGCACGACACCTTGATTGCGTAGACGTCGACGGACTCGTTCGCACCTGAGACGGCAGCGACAGCGACGGCCTCGGCGGGTGCAGTCGGCGTTGCAACGTACGTGGCGATCTCTACGTGCATCGGCGCACGCGAACTGATCCTCGACAGACAGGCGGCGACCTGCTCACGCATTCGCTTGTCGACTGGAATGATCCGCACGCTCGCTGATGGCATCGCGCTAGGGGCAACATCGCCCGGATCTGCCACGCTGCCAGAAGGTTGGGGTGCCGGGCTGTAAACCAGATCGCTCGGCGAGACGCTCGGCACCGCGTCTGTGGTGCTTTCCGGTGCCACCGCTGCAGTGCGCCACTTCGGGAGGGCCGCCGCTACCTGTGTGGTGAAGGTTTCCTTCTTGTACTCGTTCGATGTTGCGCTCATCGGAATCGCTGCCGCGGTGATGGGTGCAGTCGGCCCCGATTCGCCGTCGAGTACCGAGGTACCAATCACGAGGCCCAGCACGCTAGCTGCGGCAACTCCGGCAACGCCAACAAACCAGCCATTGCTGCGTTTGCGCTGGGTTGGGATCGCGGTGACATTGCTCGTTGCAGCCTGCTCGGAAGCTGGTGCGGCATAGGGATTCGGTTCGGCAGCGATTGCAGCCAGGAGCCGTTCGTGGACGTCCTGCGGCATCGTTAGCGGCGGCAGGCTCGCGAGTGCCGCGGTCACCAGAGCTTCAGTTTGTGGGTCGAGGGGAGTGATATCGCCGACGACGTCGGAACCTCCGACTACGGAGTCGTTCGCACTTTCACCCGACTTGGGATCCTGCTCATTGGTCATAGCGGCACATCACCTCCCTCTTGCGACGAGTATCGGACGGAATCTTCGGCGCTTGGGTTCCGCACATTTGCTAAACGTGTGGCTAACTTGGCGCGTCCCCTTGCGCAACGGCTCTTAACTGTGCCACTCGGACACTGCAAAATCTGCGCCGCCTCGTCCACGGAGTACCCCTCAACATCGACCAAAACCACGGCCGCACGCTGATCTGGCGGCAATTCTGCGAGTGCGCGCTGAATCTCGATCCTTAGTTCGCGGGCGTGGAGCGGGTCCTTCGGATCGGCCAGCATGTTGCTGCCAAAATCGGTGTCTTGTTCCGGAAGTGGCACCGTGGGGCGTGCCGCCCGCCGCCGCAAGCGGTCGAGGCAAGCATTGACGACCACTCGGTGCATCCAGGTCGTGACGGCTGAATCGCCTCGGAAGCTCCCGGCGTTCTTATAGGCGGAGAGCAGTGCCTCTTGGAGTCCGTCGGCGGCTTCCTCAACATCGCCGGTCGTGCGTAAAGCAACCGCCCAAAGCCGGTCGCGGTGGCGATTCACGAGTTCGGTGAAGGCATCCGGATCGCCCGCCACGTGGGCGGCCATCAACTCGTGGTCGGTGCGCGTCGCGTTGCTTTGCACCTCATCTTCGCCGTCCATCGCAGAAAGCAGACTACGGGTTCGCCGCCTCCCCGGTCAGGAAGGGCACCAAAAACCCCAGGAATAGTGCCGATACCGGTGGGTTCGCGGGGTTTCTTGATCAGCGTGCGTGATTTGTGTGGCTATTTCACACATTTCACGCACGCTCCGTTGAAGAGTGCCTATCCGCGGACTTGAATCGACGAAATTCCGCCCTGGTACTGCTTGCCGCTGGTCTTGGGGACCGTTGTCAGCAGCACGAGGAGGTAGCGGGTCGCGATTGGGCGGGCCTCGCGCATGGTGATGTCGGTCGAAGCGCCTTTGACTTTCTGCAGGAGTTGGTAGTTGAGCGCGCCTTTGCCAAGCCGTTCCGAGATTCGAAGCTCGACCCCGCTGTTGTTTCCTACGAGCCCCACGTTGACGACTTTGATCTGACGAACCTCGCCGAGATCGATGACGATCCCGCTGGCCCGCCCGCTGCTCACGGTGGCTTTGTTGAATCGTGCGGTCTTCCAGGCGGTGGCGGGGTTGTCGTCGACGGCGGCGTTTGCCGCGCCTCCTGCGATGGGCCGTTTGCCCGCTGGTGACAGCGCCATGGCAGCGTTGATCGGCAGGATCTGTTCACCGGCGGGAATCCCACTCGTCCCCGCTACCGCCCCGGCAACCTTGCGGGCCGGCCCTTCGATATCTGACGCCGTGGGTTCACTGGCCACAGCATTTGCATCTTGGGGCGGGGGAAACAGCCGTGCGCCCGCGAACCCGACGGCAAAGATCGCTGCTAGGGCAACAACGGCCAGGCCCGTGCGTTTCGCCAGCTTTCGCGCCGTGGACTTCAGCGGAGGGTGCTGCGTTTGTGTCGACCGTGGGCTGCCGTGGCGATCAAGGCGCCGCAACGTGCTTGGCCCTTCGTACGCTCCGGCGAGCGCGTTGACGGCGCTCGGGGCGTCGGCAAAGGCGTTGCTCGCCGGGAGGGTCGTTGGCCCGGGTACCGCAGCCATGCATCGAATCGCAAAGGAATCGAGCCGCGGGGGCAGGTCTGCTCGCAGTTGGCTTGGAGCGGCGCGCTTGCCCGCGACGATCGGGACTGTTGGCAGGGCCGTGGGGGTGTCGCCGGGCCAACGGCCGGTGAGACAGGCGGTCATGATGGCGCCGAGCCCGGCGATGTCGGCGGCCGCGGGGTCGTT
>CAUJEJ010000034.1 GCA_963169255.1 Actinomycetota bacterium
GACTTTGGCGTCGCCGGCGTTCTCGATCGGTTCGGGCAGGTTGAACCAAAGGTGCTGATCGCGGCGGATGGCTACGTGTACGCGAACAAGCAGCATTCGCGACTCGAACTCCTTGCCGAGGTCGTTGCTGGCCTGCCGACGCTTGAGGCCGTGATCGTGCACGGTGAACTCAGCGCTGCGCCAAATCTGACCGGGGTCCGCGAGGCGAACGGCGCGATCCCGGTCCTGGACTTTGAGCAGGCGATCGGCGTGGGCCGTCTCGCAGTGAGCCAGGGTCGGGGAATTGACCCGCACAGGCTCTACCGGTTTGACCAGCCGCTCTACATCCTCTACTCGTCGGGCACAACCGGTGTTCCAAAGTGCATCGTTCACCAGGCTGGCGGACTGCTGCTCAAGCACGTCGTTGAGCAGCAGTTGCACTGCGACATTCGCCCAGGGGATCGAGTCTTCTACTTCACAACTTGCGGTTGGATGATGTGGAACTGGCTTGCCAGTGCCCTGGCAAGCGGCGCGACGATTGTGTTGTACGACGGATCGCCATTCCATCCTGAACGTGACGTGATGTGGGACCTCGTCGAACGTGAGGGAGTCACGTTGTTCGGAACAAGCGCGAAGTTCCTCGATGCCAGCGCCAAGGCAGGCGCGCACCCCGGCGACTCTCACAACCTTGACGCGCTCCGCACAATCTGTTCCACGGGCTCCCCGCTTTCGGCGGAGGGATTTGAGTTTGTCTACACCGACGTCAAATCAGATGTGCACCTTGCGTCGATCTCGGGCGGGACCGATTTGTGCGGGTGCTTCGTGCTTGGCGACCCGACTCGACCGGTCTACGCAGGCCAGATCCAAGGCCCGGCCCTCGGAATGGCTGTCGACGTGTGGGATGTCGACGGAAACAGCCTGCGTGCCATCCCCGATTCCCGCGGCGAATTGGTGTGCACGATGGCGTTCCCGTCAATGCCGCTGGGATTCTGGGCTGACGCCGACGGCAGTAAGTACGCCGGTGCCTATTTCGAACGGTTCCCCGGGGTTTGGGCGCACGGTGACTTCGCATCGTGGACTCACCAAGGTGGCGTCGTGATCCACGGGCGTTCCGATGCCACTCTCAACGCCGGCGGAGTGCGGATCGGGACTGCCGAGTTGTATCGACAGGTCGATCAGTTGCCACAGGTGCACGAGTCACTCGCAATCGGGCAGTCGTGGGACGACGACACCCGAATTGTGCTCTTCGTTCGGCTAAGCGACGACACAGAACTCACTGAGGACCTGGTCCGCGAGATCAAGGTCCGACTGCGCGAGCGGTGTTCACCGCGCCACGTACCGGCACGCGTCGTGGCGGTTGCAGATCTCCCTCGGACTCGTTCCGGGAAGTTGGCCGAACTCGCAGTTGCTGATGTAGTCCATGGTCGGGCCGTCCGCAATGTCGAGGCTTTGGCCAACCCAGAATCGCTCGCGCTGTTTGAGGGCATCGAACAACTAACCCAGTAGCTGGCGACACGGAGCACGCGGGTGCTCATGCGTCATCAGCGGGCAACATGACAAGCTTCAGTCGTGACCGACACAGCGCTGATGCCGACACAACCCCACGGCCGGATCGATCGACGATTCGTGCCAGGACAAGGTTGGGAAGCCCGAGTTCCACGGATCCTTGCGTGGGTTTGCTACGGCGTCGCGTTCGTCAGCTTGATAACGGCGATCTTCCCGTTTACCCGCGGACCGTTCGCGTGGCTGCGTGGCGCGATCGACATGCTGTTCCTCGCTGCACCCCCGAATTTCGCGTGGGCTGTCCTCATGATCATTCTCGCCAGCGCGCTTGGAAAGCGAAAGCGTGCGGCGTGGGTGTTGCTATTGGTGCTCGAGTTCGCCGAAGTTGCTCTGCTGCTGGCCTCTTGGGCGATCTTTCCGTCGGCTTACCCATCGATTTTGGCCCCGCTGCTTATTGATGCGACGGTCATCGTTGTGCTGTTGTTGTGTCGTCGGGAGTTCTTCGCGATCTCGCAGAAGGGCAATGGCTGGCGTGCCGTCGCGACCTTCGTGATTGGGATGGCAGCCACAGTCGCAATCGGTGCGCTGCTAGTGAGCCTCTTTGGTAATGAGGCGTTGCGGCCCGAGCGAATTAGCTACGCGGTCAGTCAGTTCCTTGGTGTGTTGGGGCAGAACCCCGGGTATCAGGCAGGGCTCGAGCCGCCAGCGGCCGCAGCATTCACGCTCAGCTTCCTCGCCGCCGCAACGTTCATCGCAACTGCCTATGCGCTGTTCCGTTCGCGCCGCAAGGACCTCATGCTCACCGGAGATGATGAAGTCGCCGTCAGGGCACTACTGCTCGAACACGGGGCTCGTGACTCGCTTGGCTACTTTGCAACGCGTCGCGACAAGTCTGCGGCGTGGTCGCCATCAGGAAAAGCGGTCGTGACGTACCGAGTTGTACTCGGCGTGAGCCTGGCAAGTGCTGACCCCGTTGGCGATCCGGAAGCGTGGGGGTCCGCGATTGAGGTGTGGCTTGAAGAGGCGCACCGGCACGCCTGGGCGCCCGCAGTCATGGGCGCGAGCCTGGAAGGCGCTCAGGCATACGCAAAGGCCGGGCTCGGCGCGATCGAGCTCGGCGACGAGGCGATCATCTACTTCCGCAACTTCCAGCTCGATGGCCGTCAGATGCGAGTTGTCCGCCAAGCTGTGAACCGGGTGGAGCGCGCTGGATATACGGCGAAGGTTCGTCGACATGCCGAGATTCCGGAAGATGAAATGAACAGTGCGATCGCCGATGCTGATCGCTGGCGCGACACCGAGAACGAGCGAGGCTTCTCGATGGCACTCGGTCGCCTTGGTGACCCGCTCGATGGTCGTTGTGTTTTGGTTGAGGCATTCAACGAACAGGGCGACCGCGTCGCGATGCTGTCGTTCTCGCCCTGGGGTGAGACTGGCGTTTCCCTAGACCTCATGCGCCGCGAACGCGACGCAGTCAACGGGGTGATGGAGTTCATGGTGGCCAGCCTGGTTGCAGGTGGTCCCAGCATCGGTGCCGACAAGCTCTCGCTGAACTTCGCTGTGATGAGGGGCATCTTCGCCGAGGGTGAGCAATTAGGCGCTGGCCCGGTTGTGCGCGCAACGCGCGGCTTCTTGGTGTTTGCCTCGCGCTGGTTCCAGCTCGAATCGTTGTACTTGTCGAACGCGAAGTACGACCCCGACTGGGTGCCTCGCTACATGATGTTCGAGAACACCGGAGACCTGCCGCGCGTGGGTATCGCGTCCTCGGCCGCGGAAGGCTTCTTGACGATTCCGAGCTTCCAGGAATGGCTCAAGGCACGTCGAAACACGGGGCTGTCGCCACTGCGGGAAGCGTGCGCAAACTCCCCAGTTGAGTTGTGGGCTGCGGAAGAGAAGGTCCTTGCGGCGGCGGCAGCACAGGTGGCTGCCGCACACGTCGCAGATCCCTACGCCGGTGTTCCTGAGCAAGAGAAGATCCGCCGCGTGAAGCTCGCTCAGATGCGCGAGCGGGGGATCGATCCGTACGCAACTAGCTTTACCCGCACCGCAAGTAACTCAGCGGTCCGCGCAGAGTTTAGCGACCTCGGTCCTGACGAACAGACTGGAAAGACTGTCAGCATCGCGGGGCGTGTGATGCTGAACCGCGTGTCCGGCAAGCTGTGCTTTGCGACGCTGCGGGACTGGACGGGCGATTTGCAGGTGATGATCTCGCTGAATGAAGCGGGTGAAGAGAACCTCGCAGCGTGGAAGTCCGACGTGGACCTCGGCGACATCGTTGGTGTGACCGGTCAAGTCATCACATCAAAGCGTGGTGAGCTGTCGGTCTTGGCGACGGACTTCGTCATCACCTCAAAGTGTCTGGTTCCGTTACCCGACAAGCACAAGGGGCTCAACGACCCCGAGGCGCGCGTGCGGCAACGCTACGTCGATCTCATCGTCAACCCGGACGCGCGCGAGATGCTGACGATGCGCTCAGAGATGGTGCGTGCAATCCGCGAGCAATTGTGGTCGCGGGAGTACCTCGAAGTTGAGACCCCGATGATGCAGCGCGTTCACGGCGGCGCGAACGCACGCCCGTTCATCACGCACATCAATGCGTACGACATGAAGCTGTACATGCGGATTGCGCCGGAGTTGTTTCTCAAGCGACTCTTAGTTGGCGGTGTTGAGAAGGTGTTCGAACTCAACCTGAACTTCCGCAATGAGGGCGCGGACTCCACGCACAACCCTGAGTTCACGAGCATGGAAATGTACGACGCGTACGGCAACTACGACACGATGCGCGTCCTCACCCGCGAGCTGATCCTGGCGGCTGCGACTGCAGTGCATGGTTCACCAAAGGTGTTGCGGCCGATCGCTGGTGCCTACGACGGTTCACAGGGCTACGAAGAGGTCGATATTTCCGGGGATTGGCCTGTCGTCACCGTTCATAACGGCATTTCGCTCGCCTGCGGCGAGGAAGTCACCGTCGACACAGAGCTTCCGAGTTTGGCACGAATCATGGATCAGGCCGGCATCCCCCGGAACCCGAACTGGGGGACGGCGAAGCTCATCGAGGAGCTGTACGAACACTTCTGTGAGGACCGCACCACCACACCGGTGTTCTACACCGACTTCCCGACGGAGGTCTCGCCGCTGACCCGCAAGAAGCCAAGCGAACCGCGTTTGGCTGAACGCTGGGACCTCGTCGCATGGGGAGCCGAGCTTGGCACCGCGTACACCGAACTGATTGATCCGCTCGACCAGCGCGACCGTCTGACGGCGCAGTCACTCCTCGCGGCCGCAGGTGATTCAGAGGCGATGGAAGTTGATGAGGACTTCCTTCGCGCGCTTGAGTACGGAATGCCACCAGCGGGTGGTCAGGGCATGGGAATCGACAGACTGCTGATGCTGCTGACGGGTCGCAATATCCGTGAATCGGTGCTGTTCCCGTTGACCAGGCCCGACACATCCGGATAGCCCACAGATCAGCTGGCTGCGCCATTTGGGGTAGCCCGACATCTTGCTGTCATCTATGGCAGTCGGAATTAACCTGCGCTGCACACATGGGCAATCTGCCGTTCCGATTCACGAGCGACGATTGGGTTGTGGCAAAGAGTCACGAGGCGAGACCACCGAGGGGGTGACATGGAAACGAATCAAGCACGTAATCATCTCGCGACCGAGTCAAGCGTGCCGCACGCTGAAACAGAGTCCGACAGTTGGGCACCCCTGCTGGCAGCAGTTGACCTCCGAAAGGTCATCGAGGCTGCCGCGATTCCAGTTCGGCTGGCCGCAGTCGGCCGAATCTCCGCGCACGTGACGGCGAGTTATGTCACGTTCGGGCAAATCGCTGCAGGGTCGGTCGGAAAGGGCCATCCGCTCCCGCGAGGAGCGTCCTACGAAGACGCGGTCTGAGTCGCAATCTGTGGTGCCGCGACTGGACCCCTAAGGCGAGCCAACTGGGGGAGTAGCACCCAGAAGACACACGCGATCGTGGTAATCACGAAGCTTGGCGGCCACGGCTGGTAAGTCGCCACGATGAGCCCGCCCCAGACGCTCACGAGCGCAATCACGGAGGCGAGCGCGACAACGAGCGTTGGCTTGGCGGTCAGTCGAATCGCGGTCGCCGCAGGTGTGACGAGTAGGGCAAAAATGAGGAGCACTCCGACGACGGTCACGGAGATCGCGATGATGAGGCTCATTGCGACCAGGAATACCGCGCTCAGTGCTCGGGTGTTGAGCCCGCGCGCGGCAGCGACATCGGGATCCACAGACGCAAATAGCAGCTTGCGGCCGATCAGTGCCAGCACCGCAAGAACGATGGCGACGATAACGGCGAACACCACTACCTGATCGGTCGTGATCGCCAAGATGTTTCCGAACAACAGGTTAGTCAGCAGGTTGGTCTGCGCCGAACCGAGGCTGTTGAACAAGATGCCCAGGCCGGTCGCGAACGCCAGGACTGTTCCCGTCACAACCTCTCTGTTCCTTGCACGGTGGCCCATTGCCCCGATCGCAAGTCCACCGATCGTGCACGCGGCGATCAGTCCGAACACCGCGGAGACGCCCAGAAGTACCGCCAACGTAGCGCCGGGGAAACCGATGTGTGCCACCGCGTGGGTGGCGAACGGAAGGTCACGCAGCAGGACGAAGTACCCAATGGCACCGGATGCGAGTGCGATCAACGTCCCCGCGATCAGTGCATTGATCATGAAAGGCGTGTTGAGCAGTTCAAGGCCGCTTGCGGCTTCCTGGTCGCTAACTAGCGTGGCGATGAACATCTATTCAGTCCTCGTGAAGACGCAGCCGTCGGCGGACCTGGTGACCTGCACCGGGGTGCCGTAAAGGCGGGTGAGTAAGCCAGAATCCACGACGTCGTCCACCATTCCGAACTCAGGCGTGCCGTCGATCAGGTAGATCAGTGAATCGATATGTGCGAGTAGCGGATTGAGGTCGTGGGTGACAAACAGCACGGTGACGCCGCGTTCGTGGTTGATGTGATGGACCAACTCGACAATGTCGACTTGGCCAGCAAGATCGAGGCCAGACAGCGGCTCGTCGAGCAGGAGCATGCGCGGCTTGGTGATCAGCGCCTGAGCAATAGAGATGCGCTGTTGTTGGCCACCTGAAACCTCGCCGAACCGCAGGTGGCCGAAACTCTGGGCATCAACCGCAGCCAGTGCTTCGTCAACAGTCGCAGCCAGGTCGCGGCCGTGCAAGCCAACCCCCCAACGGGTCCCCGCCAAGCCCAATGCCACGAGGTCGCGGCACAGGATCGAGCCCGCGTGCGCCAGTGAATGGTTCTGCGGCACCAAACCGATTTCCGGGTTTCCAGTGCGGGTAGGAGCGCCGAGGACGTCGATCGAACCGGTAGAAGGTTTGATGCCACCAAGGAGGAGGTTGACCAACGTCGACTTGCCGCTGCCGTTCGGTCCGATGACAGCGGTGAACGACCCCACCGGAACGTCGAAGGTCGCATTGCTCCAGATCAGGCGCTTCCCGCGGTGTACGGCAACATCGTGCATGCAGATGGCGCTGTCAGGATGTGCGGCACTAGGTCCCGTGCTCGCGGTCAGCGTTGACGTCATATGTGCCCCAAGGTTGCGAACGCGGGTATGTCCACGTCGGTTCGAGGGTAAGTTTATTGACAATGATTATCAAGTTGTTGTGACGGTTCTGGCAGTTGGACCTCAACGCGTGCGCGCGAGTTGCCTCAGTTAGGGTCATCGGGTGCAGCACTTCTCACCTCTCGCGCTCGCTTCTGAAGACAGCGTCGACCCCGTCGTCGTTCGATACGTCGGTGGTGAGTTCGCCTCCTACATTGATTCCGACTCGGCCGCGCCATTCATGACCGGGTTGCGAGCTGCGCTCGAAGCACCACTTCACGCCTCACAGGTGCTCAACACTGCGATCGCCTTGTCGAACGTTGTCGCACTGTTGGCTCTGAGCTTGGCGCAGGATGAATCCGAAGCGGTCGACCTCGTCCATGGCTCGATCCGCCGATCGGCCGCGGTCGCGTTCCCTGAGCTCGTGCCGGAAGACGATGCGGAACTCGTCGATGGTGCAGAGGCGTTTGTCTGCCGAGTGTTCGGCACCGTGACTCGTGACCAACTCCCCGATGCGGTGGACGGGCGCACTCTCGCAGCGATCGCCGCACTTGGTGACGCCGGCATCTTGCTCGCGGACCAGATTGGCCTGCCGCGCCCCGTGCTTGCCACCGCAATCGGCCAGGCAGCAGCAACGATGTAAAGGTTCGCCCCAGGATTTCAGTAGCGGCCGTGTCGCTGCCGATATCGTGCCAAAATCCGTCCTAGTGTGCTGCAAGCCAACGGCCGCCGGCACCAATGGCGGGCTTCCCCCCGCTTGGCCCCTGACCATTCTGCCGACATTGAGGTCTTCTCTATCGTGATCCAGTTCGAAGAGGTTTCCAAGCGCTACAAAGCGCAGTCGGCGCCTGCCCTCGACAACATCAGTCTTGAGATCGCAGATGGCGAGTTCACCTTCCTGGTTGGGCCATCGGGCTCAGGTAAGTCGACGTTTCTTCGCCTGCTTCTGAGGGAAGAAAAGGCTACGTCGGGCAAAGTCATCGTCAACGACAAAGACATCGCGAAGCTGCGCAACTGGAAGGTCCCAGCGTTTCGTCGCGAGATGGGCGCCGTGTTCCAGGATTTTCGCTTGCTTCCTGAAAAGACAGTGACCCAGAACATCGCGTTCGCGCTCGAAGTGATCGGCACGCCAAAGGCTGCAGTTGGCCCCGCGGTTGCTGATGCGCTAGAACTCGTCGGCCTCACCGAGATGGCAGACCGCAAGCCTGGCCAGCTCTCCGGCGGTGAACAGCAGCGGGTCGCGCTAGCGCGGGCGTTCGTCAACAAGCCGCCGATCCTGATCGCTGATGAGCCGACCGGAAACCTGGACCCGGCTACCTCGCTGGGCATCATGCGGTTGTTGGACCGCATCAACCGGACTGGCACGACTGTCATCATGGCGACGCACGATGCGGCAATTGTCGACCAGATGCGAAAGCGCGTCATCGAACTCGTGGGCGGTCACATCATTCGTGACGAAGCTCGCGGCGTCTACGGATACGCGGGGTAGGGCCAATGCGCAGATTTGGATTAGCACTTCGCGAAGTTGGCCACGGCCTTCGCCGAAACCTCACGATGACCGTCGCGGTCATCCTGACGGTTGCCGTCTCGCTGACGTTGTTTGGTACCGGCCTGATGGTTCGCGCCCAGGTCGACGCGATGAAGGACTACTGGTACGACCGTGTTGAGGTCTCAGTGTTCCTCTGCGGCAACGCATCTGACCCGAAGGTCTGCCCAGCTGGTGCTATCACTCCTGAGCAGCGAGCGGCCGTTGATGCCCAGTTGCGTGGGCTGACCGGAGTCGTGGAGGAAGTCTTCTACGAGTCGCAGCAAGAGGCGTACAACCGGTTCAAGGAGCAGTTCAAGAACTCGCCGATCCTTGAGAACGTGACGCCGGAATCCATGCCGGAATCATTCCGCGTCAAGCTGGCAAACCCTGAGGACTTCACGAAGGTTGCTGCCGCAGTTGGGACCTCGCCGGGCGTCGAGCAGGTGCAGGACCAGCGACAACTTCTGGAGAAGTTCTTCAAGCTCTTGGGTGGACTCCAGGCGATAGCTCTCGGAATTGCCGTGGCGATGCTACTCGTGACTGTCTTGCTGGTGGTCAATACGATGCGGGTCGCTGCGTTCAGCAGGCGGAAAGAAACCGGCATCATGAAACTCGTCGGCGCTAGTAATGCCTACATTCAACTGCCGTTCGTCCTTGAGGCTGCGGTAGCGGCAGGTATCGGTGGCTTATTGGCGGTCGGTGCGTTGGCGGCGGAGAAGGCCTACTTGGTCGACAAGGTGCTGGAACCCTCGTTCCGGTTTACAGCCTTCGTGGGCTGGGACGAGACCATAAAGATCATGATCATTGTCTTTGTCACCGGCATTCTGCTCGCCAGCGTCGCAGCGTTCCTGACAGTTCGCCGCTACCTCAAGGTCTAGTCGCTGCTTGTGCTTAGCCTCGGCGCTCGCGCATGAGGACCTCTTGTGCCGCTGATGCGACGAGCCGCCCGTCCTGAGTGAAGAACACGCCACTGGCGAGACCATGGCCACCGTGAGCGACTGGCGTGTTCTGCACGAAGAGCAACCATTCGTCAGCGCGGAACGGCGCGTGGAACCACATGGCGTGGTCGATCGAGGCGACCATGAGGTCCGTGTTCGGGACTCGTCCGCCGCTCGGCGATAGAGCCGTGCCAACGAGGGTCAAGTCTGAGAAGTAGGTCAGCGCGCAGACGTGAATTCGTTGGTCATTCGGTAGTGCATCGTTGGTGCGCAGCCACGTCATCCGCTGGGGGCGACCGTAGACGGGTTTCGCATCCGAATCGAGATCGACGAATCGCATGTCGAGCATGGAATGCTCGGGAAGTCCCGCCTCGTGCAGGGTGTGTGCATCGTCGAGGAGGATTGGGTACGGCTCGAGGGTTTCCGGTGGCGGGGCCGACGGCATCTCAAACTGATGCTCCGGCCCGCGGTCGTGAACAGCGAACGATGCAGACATCGTGAAGATGACTTCGCCGTACTGCACTGCCTTGACCCGACGAGTCGAGAATGAGCGCCCATCGCGGGGACGGTCGACGAGGTAGACAATTTTGTCGCCAGTCCGTCCTGGCCGCAAGAAGTAGCCGTGGAGCGAATGAACGACCCGGTCAGCGTCGTCCACAGTGTGTCCGGCAGCAACAAGGGCCTGGGCTGCGACCTGGCCGCCAAACGCTCGCTGCGGTGCTCCTGCATGGCATCGGCCTGTGAAGATGTCACGGTCGACTTGCTCAAGAGTTAGGCGATTGACGAAGTCATCTTCGGGTCCGGTCACAGCCAGATTATGGCGTGATTGGGGATGACGAGTCGCGGGCGAGCGGGGAGTGGGTGGGCGTCGACGCCACGCCGAGGGCGGCAAATCGGCTGACTATTGCGCGCATGGCACTAGTTTCAATCAGGTGCGACGAGATCCGCTGCGATCCCGGCGAGGCAAGGCCGCCGCGGTAGCTGCTTCTGTGGCTGGGATCTGTGCGGCTACTTTCACCAATCCGACAGCGTTCGGAACGGCTCCGCAAGCACCCATCGATAAGCAAGTTGACGAAGCCCACGACGACCTTGCGGATGCCAATGCCAAGGTCAACGAGGTTACCGCCGAACTTGAAGCGGCTGAGCAACAACTGATTCCCGCGCAGGCACGACTCAGCGCAGCGCAGGCTGCCGCCGCGACAGCAGACGCCGCCGCGAAGGCGGCCCTCGCAGCACTTGAAGTGGCGAAGGCGGACCTCGTTGGCGTGCAGGCTGAGGTCGCCAAGATTGAGCAAGAAATCACGGCGATCAGAGCGCAAATTGCGTCGTTGGCTCGCCTCATCTACACCACGGGCGGTCAATTCGAAGAGATTCAGGTACTGCTTGATTCCCGAGATCCAGCGGAATTCACCGAACGTCTCGCGGCAATTCGCCGAGTGTCTCTTGGCAACAGCAACACCTTCGATCAACTCGCGATTGCTCAAGCTCAACTCCAGGTGAAGCTCAGCGAAAGTCGGCGCCTCAAACAACTTGCTTCCGACAAGGAAGCGGAAGCGGCGCAACGCGCAAACGAATCCGCCAGTGCGCTCAGCGAGGCCGATAAGGCGAAGCAGGTCGTTGACCAACTGGTGGCACAAAAAGCGGCAATCGTTGCCAAAGCTGACTCCGAGCGTGATGCGGTGCGCCAGCAGTATGCAGAGCTCAAGGCCGAACAGGCGCGAATCGCTGCGGCGATTAAGGCGGCCGAGGCCGCGGAGCGTGCCCGGCAACGTGAGAAAGAGAAGCAAAGTAACAGCGGCGGCGGAAACAACAGTGGTGGCAACAACGGCGGCAGTACCGGCGGGGGTACCGGCGGCGGCACGCCTGTCACAGGTTCGGGTGCGCTGAGCTGGCCCTTGCCGGGGCGCAAGGCCGGCGGGCGTACCGGGCCGCGGGTGCATCCGATCTACGGGTACAGCTCGTGCCACACCGGCGACGACATCGGGGCACCTTCGGGCACGCCGATCAAGGCAGCAGCTGCCGGAACTGTCATCTCTACCACCTCCGGTGGGCCATACGGCAACAACACGTTGATCAGCCATGGCGGTGGGCTCGTCACGATGTACGCGCATCAATCGCGGTTCGGCGTGAAGAAGGGCGACGTCGTCTCAAAGGGGCAGACCATGGGGTATGTCGGCTCCACTGGGTACTCGACTGGGCCGCATTTGCACTTTGAGGTGCACGTCAATGGCGTCCCGTGGGAGCCGATGGGGTGGTTCGGCGAGTCGAAGCACCGGGTGTCCTGCGCGTAAGGTGTCCCCATGGCGCGTGAGAAGGGCCGCAAGCTAATTGCCCAGAACCGTAAAGCTCGCCACGACTACACCATCGAAGATGTCTACGAAGCGGGCATTGTCCTGCAAGGGACTGAGGTCAAGTCGTTGCGAGCCGGTCACGCGACCCTTGTGGATGGGTATGCGGACGTCAAGGACGGTGAGGTTTGGCTGCACGCAGTCCACATCCCCGAGTACACCCAGGGCACATGGACCAACCATGAGCCGCGGCGCAAGCGCAAGTTGTTGATGCATCGCAACGAGATCGCGAAGCTGGTCGGGAAGACCAAAGAGGGCGGTTTCACGCTGGTGCCGTTGTCGATGTACTTCAAGGACGGCTACGCCAAGGTTGAGATCGCGCTTGCGCGTGGCCGCAAGGCGTACGACAAGCGGCAGGCAATTGCCGAACGCGATGCGAAGCGGGAGTCTGACCGCGCAATCGGGCGCCGCGCAAAGGGCTTCACAGATTGAGCCTGCCGATCATTGACCGGCTCGGGATTCCCGGGATCGTTGATGTGCACTCCCACTTCATGCCGCATTCGGTCATGACGAAGGTGTGGGAGTTCTTTGACAACGCAGAAGAGGCCTACGGTCTGCCGTGGCCCGTCGAGTACCGCGGGTCGGACGAGCTGCGAATTGAACAACTCGAGGATTTTGGGGTCGTCGCGTTCACGTCTTTGGCCTACGCACACAAGCCGGGAATGGCCGCGTGGCTCAACGACTGGTGTGCCTCGTTTGCGCGCTCGACGCCACGCTGTCTGCAGACGGCAACCTTCTTCCCTGAGCCCGGCGTTGCCGACTACGTTGCGCCGGCGATTGATTCGGGAGCGCGAGTATTCAAGGTCCACTTGCAGGTGGGTGCGTTTGATCCGCGAGATCCACTTCTGGTGCCCGTGTGGGATCTCCTCGCGCAGTCTGGTGTTCCCGCCGTCGTCCACTGTGGGTCAGGCCCCTTGCCGGGTCGGTTCACTGGTCCGGGACCAATCGGCGAGGTGATCGCGCGGCATCCGGAATTGCAAGTGATCGTTGCGCACATGGGGGCTCCGGAATACGCTGAATTCCTTGCTATGGCGCGGGTCAATGAGAACGTCCGGCTCGACACGACGATGGCCTTCACCGACTTCATGAATGACCTTGCCGAGTTCCCTCCGGCGATGTTGCCCGACCTGTACGAGGCCGGCATGCGCGGCGACATCCTCTTCGGCTCGGACTTCCCGAACATCCCGTACCCCTATGCCGAAGCCGTCGCGGCTCTCGAACGCCTAGACCTAGGCGACGCATGGCTCCGCACCGTCCTCTACACCACCCCCGCCACCCTCTTCTCCCTCTAGCCCCTCACGGCGCCGCGGCTCTGCGGACGCGGCGGTTATGAGCACCTCCACGAGACCAACGTGGTATCGGTTGTGCGGACGTGCAGAAGGGCCGGGGGTGGCCCGGCCCTTCTGGCGTGAGTTGTGGTGAGAGTTAGTGGCGCATGCCCGCGAGGGTCATGTCGAGGTCGCGGCGGCGCTGACCGACGACCATCGCAGATTCGGCGATCACCGCGTCCTGGCCAGGTGCGTAGCCTTGGGTCCTCAGGCGAACGTCGGCATCAAGTGCCTGGCGCAGGCCATCGACTGAGTACGCCAACTGACGTGGCTCGCGGGCGCGCTTGTCGCTGGGAGCAATCGTGGAGAGTTCGTAGAGTTGCTGGCTCAATGTTGACATCCGAGGAACTCCGTCGGTCCACGTGCGAACCAGTTCCGGGGTGCTCTTGGTGCGATCCGCGACTGCGAGCGTAAGCGAGTCTGCGAACCAGCGGGCGTCGGCCATGCGGAGGTCGAATGCGCGGTCCCACTTCGATCGGCGGCGGCTAGCGGCCGATACTGAAATGATCAAAACCAGCAAAACGATGACGGCGAGTGCGGCCGCGATCCAGGCCCAAAGTGGGATACCTGCGTAAAGAACCGTGAGTGATGTTAGGGCGGATTCCATGTCCGTCTCCTTCCAATGTGGCGTACTCATGTTCTGCCCAGATCACGAGTACTTACACATTGGCGAAGATCGCGTACCCGAATGCGCATTCAGTTTCGGTGCGGCGCCACCCCGAGCCCTAGTAGAGCAAGACTTTCGTTCCCCCCTGCTTCTCGGCCGATTTGATCATCGGTGCTCCGATCGTGGGCCCCTCGGCGGACTTCACAATCCACTTCGCCGACTTGGCGATCGTCACGGTCTCGCCGGTGTCATTGGCCTGAACTTGAAGGGAGCGGACAGCCGACGTTGTTGCAGCGTTGCTCTGGAACGCCAGCACGTGATAGCCCTGGTTGGACAAGGTGCATCGGACCATTGTTGTTGCGTTTGGGGTGGTTCCTGCTGGTGTTTCGGTCGAGATGTTGTCGCAACCGAGGTTTGCCGCGATCTGGCTCGCATTCAATGTGCTCTGCGCGGAGCTTGAAGATGACTTCGATGGCGAGCTCGAAGGCGACGGGCGCTCGGAAGTAGCGGACGCCGAGGTCGAGGGCTCTTCAGACGACCCCGAATTCGAGGTGGCTTGACTGCATCCGGCGGTGCCGAGGGTGACGCAGATGGCGGCGGCAATAGCGAGGCGCTTCATGCCTACCTACGTTAGTACGGGACTCACGGTCGCAGCCGCAGGCGCGCAAACCGCAAGAGGGAAGTCGATGATCACCCCTTGGTTTAGCGCGGGAACCCTCACGTGCAGGGTCCAGTGCGTCAAGTGCCTGCCGCGTCACGTGGCCCCAGTGGCCGTGCGACCCTGCGGGTTCACAGAGCCTGCGGTCCCACACAGGAACGTGGTCGATTGCAGGGCCTAGGGCACCCACGATCGACGACGTTCCTACGCGGGCGGCCGAATCTGGGGTGCGGGATGTCGGGCCTGCGGCGTATGGTGGGGGAATAAGTACATAGGGGGTGAACGGTTTCGACAACGTTTGCTGAAAAGAGTGAAGCGGGTCGAGGATCAACGGTTATCTCGTAAACGCTCCGTTGAAAAAACAAGTGCCAATACAAACAGCACTGGTGCGTCAGCTAAGGCTGACCTTACGCTCGCTGCCTAGTCAGCGAACGTAAGTAACCCGTCGGTCCATGGGTGTCTTCCCTGTGGGTACCGGCGTCGACTAGAAGACTTACCAACCTCTCCGGTCATCGGGAGGGTGCGGGACATCTAACAGTGACTAGGCCGCTTTTCCCGTCGGGTCGCACAACAGCGGGAAGGCTAAATAGGCGACTAAAGCGACTGCACCCGGAGAATCCTCTGCTCAGTTTCGTTGGACCCGAGTTCGATTCTCGGCACCTCCACCAATACAAAGACCCCGACAACACGTCGGGGTCTTTGTATTGGTGTTGCTTGTTTCGTCGAGAATTGGGAGGCAGTTGCCCCTGTGGGGCAACAACGGATCTCGGCACCTCCACCAATGCAAAGACCCCGACAACACGTCGGGGTCTTTGTATTGGTGTTGCTCGTAGCCGCGGTCGAGCCTACGAGGCGATCGCGATCGTGAACAGCTTCATCGGCATCGTCTGCCACACCTGATCGGCTTCTCGGACGACCTTGAATGAGTGGCCTGCCTCGACTCTGGTGTGCCGTTCGGTTTCGTCATAGCGGTCCCAGTTCGAACCGTCGCCGAACCCGGCAATCGGCTGGCCGATGTAGGGGTTGTTCAGCCAGAACGGAACCTGGGTCCCGTCGGGGTACGTCATGGTGCCTTCGATGTCGTGCCCGGTGTACGAGTGTCCGAACACTTGCTGAGACTGCCCTGGCCGCAGCGTGACCTTCCTATGTCCGGACATGTCGTAACCGGTGACGTCGAGCGTGACTGGCACGTTGCTGGTGTTCGTGATTTGGGTCGCCACGGCGAGCGCGATGGCTTTGACCGGAGCGCCTTCTGGGGCTGCTTGAACGTCTGCGTGTTGGGTTGTCTGCACTGGTGCAGCTTCAGCGGCCATCGCTGGGGCGGCAGCGCCAGCGAACATCATTGCGCCGAGGATTGCTGAGCCCAGCATTGCGAACTTCCGGTTGCGGCCCATCGAGGTCTCCATTCTGTGTTGCGTCGCCGTCTGCGACTGCATCGACAAAGGCACTCGACCCGGACAATGTCCTAAATAAACATCGGCTTGGGAACTTCTTGAAATGTCGGACAGTCTGCGAAACGGCAATGTGGGTGGATGAGTGCAGCGCAAATCTGAAAGCCCGTTCTAAGCGGCTTGTTCCGCGACCTCCGAGGCGTCTATCCGGAACGGCGGGCCCACGCGCCGACGAATGCGCAGTTAGTTAGAAGGGTTCGTAGCAGTCATAGGTTTCGATCGACGCGACTTTGCCGTCCCGAACCTCGATGAACTGCGCGATGTGGGCCGTAAGCACTTGCCCTGCTTTGAATGGCCCGATGTCGTTGGCAATCTCTCCGGTCCACGTGCAGCGAACTGCCACGGTTGACCCGGCCTCCAGCATGCTGAGCTCGTCGTAGCGTTGCCAGTTCAGCATCTGAGCCCCCGCAGAGGAGGCGTCAATCATCTGTTCGAGAGTTGCGGTGGCCCCGGCGGGTTTCAACCGGTTTGGCCGTTCGATGGTCGTTGCATCGACGGTGAAGTGCGCGCGCAGTGCCTCACCTTGCGTTCCGGATTCCAGTGCGCGGTGCAGCGCGCGGACGGTGTCAGAACGTGTCGTTGGCATGTCGCGAGCCTATGCCAACCTGGCGGTCAGTAGCGCTATCGCAATCAGCACCGCATCGAGGATCGATTCTTTGTACCGGCGTCACCACGGTTGGCCAGCTAGCCAGGGAAGCAGTGCCGCCCTCCCGCTAGCCGAAGGTCGCGACGGCAACTCGTGGACGTCCGCCTTGATCGCGGATGTCCTCGACTGCGGTAAAGCTCCCCGTCGCCTCCAGGAGTCCCGGGACGCCGCTATCAATCGCATCGAAGCCTTGGTCATCTTCGTGCTCGATGTACACGCGACCACCGGGACGCAAGAGCTCGCACGCGGCTGACACAACGGCGCGGATCACGTCTAGGCCATCGTCGCCACCGTCGATCGCGACCGCCGGGGCAAACTTCCGAATGGACTCATCAGTCGGTCCGCGCGCACCGACATAGGGCGGATTAGATGCAACGAAGTCGAACGCACCGCGCCTGAGGGAGAGCGCGGTTTGCGCAACCGTCGCGACATCACACACCTCGAGTCGCACATTCGAGCCGACGTCGTGCAACTTTGAGGCGTGCGCGTCGACGTTCTTCTGTGCCCAAGCGGCGGCGCGTTCGTCGAGTTCCACGGCGATCATTTCTGTGTTGCCAACCTCAGTGGCTAGCGTCAGTGCCACCACCCCGGAACCGGTGCAGAGATCGGCCCCGAGCAGCTGTTCCTGCTCGGATCTGTTGCGCGACATGTAGTCCGCCAAATCAGCAGTGGCAAAGTCGAGTAGCGCGTGCGTCTCTGGTTTTGGCGCGTAAACCTCTGGGCCGACCGAGAGTTTGAGTCCACGGAACCAGGCGTGTCCGACGATGTAGCCCAGCGGTTCGTGTCTTGCGCAGCGGTCGACTAGTCGGTAGAACTCATCAGCCATCGTCGACGAGATCGCGGCGGCATCAAGATTGTCAGACGTGGGGGCAGTAGCGCAAGCAGCATCTTGCAGACTCGCCAACAGCGAGCCAGCAACGGCTTCAGGCAGATCGACTCCGGCCGCGCGTAGTAGCGCTGCGCCATCGCGCAACAGCCTGTCGACGGTCGCGTTGCTACTCATAGAGGTCATCTCGGTTGATGGTGTGAGCGGCTCCGAGTTGGTCATGTGTTGGGTCACGTCATGGTCCTTTCCCTGCTTCGAGGTCAAGCACCCGTTGATAGTCAAGCTGCCCAGGCCAGGGTCCACTTTGCGCAGCACGGGGTTCGACAGCGAATCCGTGGTGGTCCCCAGTGGCATCGTGAGCAACGACGGGCCCAGCGAACCAGCGCACCACTCCAGCGATCAACGGTGCTCCGTTGGGAGCCTCAGTCCAATCGCAGTGATCGAACTTGTCGATGTCGTCGTCAGACCATTCACCAAACAGTCGCGCCAAGTCCTTTTGGTTGGACGCAAGGAAGTGAACGCAGACCTCGCTGCCGACCGAAACTGCATCGAACGTGTGGTTCTTCACGGATAGAAATACCGTGTACCGGAACGGCTCCATGCTGCTTTGCGAGGAGAAGCCCACAAGGCAACCAACGGGGTGACTCCCGCTTAGCGTGGTCAGTACCACCATGGGGTAGTTCAAGGCGCTCGCGATATCCACGAGAGTGTCCGTCAGGTTGTTGTCGTCCGCGTTGTCGGTCATCTCTTGATCCACCTACTTGAGGTCTGCGAGGCGAAGGCCGCGATCGCAACGATGAATGGCGCGACACCCGCAGATGTCGCGCCATTCATCGACTTACGACTAGCCGCGGAGAACATCCTTGACGCCTTCACCGAACTGCTTCGCGTCGCCCTTTGTCTGGTCGCGCTTGCCTTCAGCCTTGAGGCTGTCGTTGTCAGTCACGTCGGCGATTACTTCTTTGGCTTTGCCCTTGGCTTGTTCGGCCTTGTTCTTTGCCTTGTCAATGGTGCCCATTGGAGTTCCCCCTCTTGGCGTTCATTTTTGGCATCTTCGATATTTGGCACCCTGCGCGGATTCGCGCCGCCGATGCCTGGATCAAGGCGGTGCAGCATCCGATCGTTCACATGCGGTGCCTGCCCAAAACACCGACCACGCAACTCATGCCCGATCGATCCGCCTTGGTTCAACCAGACCATCGTTTGTGGTTGAGCGCAAGACCTCGTGGCCGTTCTTGACTGAACCTTGGATATCGCGCCTGACCTGAGTGACAAGCCCCACCCGCCCGTTCGCGATTGGCAACTTCTTGGACGGTTTTGAGACCTTCCGCTGTTGACCGCCATGTCGGTGCCTGTGAGGGTGGGACGGGTCGGTCGAAAGCCTGCTGATTTGTGTAGTCATTCGATTTCTTGGTCATCACGTGGAGGTCGACTGTGTTTGTGCCGAACCCGCGAGGCCCGATCAGCACTCAAGTGAGTGAGCTAATCAAGGGCAGCGTGCTTTCTGAGTCACCGATCGCTCCGGGTCCCGATCGCGACGTCGTTGAAGACGAAGACGTTCAGATCGCATTGTTCATGATCTACGAGCTGCACTACCACGGCTTTGATGATGCGATGCCCGAGGCTGAATGGGATCCGGCGATCTTCAGCATTCGGACGAGGCTGGAACGAGTGTTCTTGCTGAATGTGAAGGACAGGGTCCCGACGTCGGCGCTGCCGTCGCCAGCCGGTCTGGCTGAGCACTTGTTCGCAATGGTCGATGAAGACGGTCCGAGCCTTTCTCGGTACCTCGCCCGCAACGCGACACGTCGTCAGTTCCAAGAGTTCGCGGTCCATCGAAGCGCGTACCAGTCCAAAGAGGCAGACCCGTACACCTGAGCAATCCCACGACTAAGTCCCGCCGCAAAGTCGGCGCTCGTTGAGATTCAGATCGATGAATACGGCGGCGGGCGCGTCGAGATGATGCATCAGGAACTATTCCGCAAGACGCTGCGTGGACTCGGCTTGTCGGACAGCTACGGCTACTACGTAGATCACTTGCCCGCAGTCACACTGGCTGCAACGAATGTGATCACGCTGCTTGGGATGCGCCGATCGGAACGGGCAACGGTTTGCGGACATTTCGCAGCACTAGAGATGACGTCATCAATTCCCAATCGTCGTTACGCCCGCGGATTGCGTCGGCTTGGCTTCGGTGGCGACGTCACCCATTTCTTCGATGAACATGTTGAGGCCGACGCGGTTCACGAACAGTTGGCAGTCGGTGGAATGTGCGCAGCGATCGTCGACGATGATCCTGGCGAGCTCAGCAATATCGTCTTCGGTGTTTCGGTGTACCTATGGTTCGAGCGCGCGTTGTCCGAGCGGATGTTGAACTCGTGGCGGATTGAGAAGACGTCCTTAAGGCAACCAATCGCAGGCAGTCAACGTGAACGCACGGATGATCTGTCCGTTCGTCAGGGTCGCCAAGGTGTGGCAGCGATTGCCCAGGAGCAAGGGCGTTCGGTTGACCTTCGGATCGGTCGTACTGCCGAAATTGAGGCGCTCGGACAGTCACGTGGTGGCGCAAGGTTCACGCGATGAACGACGCGGACGCGGTGAACGAAGTCGGCGAGCATACAGGCGATGGACCTCCGAGCCACGGCCTTTCGGAAAAGCACAACGGTGTCTGGGCGGACGACTTCTGGTCGCAGGCAATTGAAGTTGTGGCATGCGCTGGCGGCCCACTGCTCGTGCGGCGTGGGGACAGTTTGAGCCCTGATGATCCAGGCCGTGGCCGCCGTGTTGTCGCGATCTGTCGCTGCGACAAGTCGTCGCTGTTCCCGCTGTGCGACGGGACTCACAAGACCCTCAACCGCAAGTTGCGAAGCACCTAGCGAGGCGCTCCGATCGGTGTCCACCTGCTGGATGTTCGCTGGGGCAGCGACCGAGCGCCGATCCCGCTTAGTAGTACTCGCCGGGATCAGTCGCGGTCGGTTCAGATCCGCCCGCCGCCGATGTCCCACGCGGGCGAGGGATGTCCTGTGCGGTCGGGTGTCCGTTGAGTTCGCCGCCAATGTGACCACCATGAGGGTTTCCATGGTCAGCATGCTCGCCACGCTGATAGATCAAGGTCCATTCGCCGAGTGAGACGCGACGTCCGGTGCGCAGCGGAACGCTATTCGCCTTGCGACCACCGTCGACCGAGGTCCCGCCGTCGGACAGATCGATGATGTTGTATTCGTCGAATGAGTCGCGCTCAACATCAGCGTGGTGTGCATTCAGGCCCGGTAAACAGATGTCACAACTGATATCACTGCCGATTGTGGTGACACCTGCAACCAGCGGGAACTCCCGTGGAATCGGGTCGCTATCGCCGTCGGCGCCGGATGCACTCTCCTGCGCTGAGACCTTCAATGAGATCGAATCATCAAACGTCAGCACAAGGCGAGGATTACCGCCGCCGTGCACATCATGGGTCGAGGCGACCCTTGCAAGTAAGTCCTGCGGGGAGGGCTCTTGATGCAGTTGCTCCACCGGCGCAATCGCGTCGATGCTTGCCGGATCATTCATGTCCGCATTGGACTCGGTTCCGGACGAGTCTGTCCGCTGCGGCGGCAGTGAGGTTGTGGTCGGTGTGGTCTGGTTGTTCGCTGGCTCCATCGTGATCGCCACCTTCTGGTGTGTTCACCGGAGCCCCCGGTCATTGCTGTAGCGAGGGCCTGTATCTCCACACTCCCTCACTCGCCGCATAGGCACAAGGGTCGAAGGGCGCGAAGCGATCATTGAGTTGTCCAAAAGTCTGCCATTCGTCATTCGCCGATCGGTGGTAGCTGAGGACCATGCGTAGAGATCTACACGGGGGTGAGTCGCACCGGTACAGTCGAAGCGAAGTCACGCCCAGCAACTCGGTGAGGATGTGTCAGATGTTCGAAGTGTTGGTGCCGGCTCGGTCCCCTGAAATCTTGACGCCGATCGTTGGGTCTGACCGGGTCGCGCACCTGGTCGATGTGGGTCGGGCGACAATGTCGAATCTGGGCGGCAGGCGAATCGTGAGCGTGAACTCGACCGCGACAGGCGGCGGGGTTGCTGAGATGTTGCCCGTCCTGCTCGCGTACGTCGGGGGAGTGGACGTAGATGGCAGGTGGTTCGTGCTTGAGGGTGACCCGGAGTTCTTCACGCTCACCAAGCGGTTGCATCATCGAATCCACGGCGAGCCGGGGGACGGAGGGCCACTTGGTGAGCCCGAGCGCGAACTGATGCAGCGAACCTTCGCCCGCAACGAACCAGATGCCGCCCGGTTGTTCCGGCCGAGCGATGTCGTGCTCCTGCACGACCCGCAGCCAGCTCCGATGGCCAAGTGGTTGGCCGATCGCGGACAAACCGTCGTGTGGCGCTGCCACATAGGTGTCGATGGTGGCAATCAATACACCCAACAGGCGTGGGACTTCCTTCGTCCGATGCTCGAACCCTACGTCGATCGTTATGTGTTCACCCGTCGCGAGTACGCCCCCGATTGGGTGCCGACCGAGCGCCTCAGCGTGATCAAGCCGTCCCTCGATCCGTTCTCTGCGAAGAACCGCGAACTAAGCGACGAATACTGCGTCGCAACCTTGCAGCAAATTGGCATTGTCAGCGGCCCACCCACCGTCGCCCTGACCTTCGAACGGGGTGACGGTTCGGTCGGAACGGTCACGGGATCGGCCGGAATCGCGCGGGAGGGTTTCGCGCCTTCACCGACGACGCCGCTCGTTGTGCAGGTCTCGCGCTGGGACCCGCTCAAAGACATGGCGGGTGTGCTCAGTGCCTTCGCGAACGAACCCGGTTGCGCCGACGCCCACCTCGTCCTTGCCGGGCCTGACGTTGCGTCGGTTGCTGACGATCCTGAGGGATTGGATGTGCTCAACTCGGTGATCGCTCAATGGCGCGAACTCGATGAGCACGTGCGTGCGCGGATTTCCATTGTGTGCCTGCCAATGGACGATCCAGAGGCAAACGCAATCATGGTCAATGCGCTACAACGCCACGCTGCTGTAGTCGTTCAGAAGAGCCTCAAGGAAGGGTTCGGGCTGACCGTCACCGAGGCGATGCTCAAGGGGCGCCCGGTGGTGGCAGCGGCCGTAGGCGGAATCGTTGATCAGATTCGCGACGGCGTCGACGGTGTCCTGGTCAGTTCAACGGACGTGGCGCAAACGGGCAGGGCGATAGGTGAGCTCCTGGCCGATCCTGAACGCGCGAACCGCATAGGTGAAGCCGCTCGCCGGTCAGTTGTTGCCCAGTTCATGCCGGATACGTCACTGCTGCTGTGGGCCGAGAGCATCAACCACGCGGGGACGGGGAATGGCCAGTAGGCGCAGTCGTTAGTTGGTACACGTTTGGATGACGCGTTCGGACGGCTGCTCCCAGGTTGGACGCACTAACTCGCGTGGTCTGCATCACACCCCCTAGCGTGATCGTGTGGCACTACTAGTCGGAATCCTGGCAGTCGTTTCTGCGGGTCTCTATGTCCTCGGAAGTGCAGTCATGCAGAAGGGGATCATCGGTCTTGACGAGCAGCGTGCGCAGTCTGTCCAACATCGGCCATATGTTGTCGCGCTGATCCTCTCGCCGGTGTTCCTGCTTGGCATCGGGATCGAGCTTGCGGGATTTGGGTTGCATTCGATCGCGCTCGGCTTGGGTTCACTTGCGATGATCTCGATTCTGCAGACCTCCGAAATTCTCTTCATGCTGCCGGCAAGCAAGTGGACCGCGGGCGCTGACCTTCAGCGGAACGAGTACATCGGTGCTGCCGTCGTGTTGGTGGGGTTGTTGGGGACCATCATCTTCGGCCGGACAACCGCTGGGATCAACGATCCGCAGACACACGCAATCTTCCTAACGACAATCGTGTGCTGGGTGATCGCGGGAGGCTTCACCGCGGTCGGGTTGATGTCTCAATCTTTGCGTGCGGCAATGCTCGGAATCGCCGCGGGAGTGCTCTTTGGGCTAGTTGCTGCGATCACCAAAATTGTGGTCGATCAACTCGCCCGCGATGGGTTCATGTCGGTCGTGACGCAGTGGCCGGTGTGGGCGATGGCGCTGTCAGGACTTGGAGCGGCCGCGCTGCAGGTAGTGGCATTTGGTGCTGGCAAATTGTCGGCATCGTTGTCGGCAATCATCGTTGCGACACCGATCGCCAGTGTCTTGATCGGAATGACTGTATTCGGCGAGGAATTCAAAGTTACCCATGCGATCGGTTGGTTCCTGTTGATCGCGTCCTACGCATTCTGTGTCTTCGGGGTTGTGCTGCTCGCGCGATCGCCAGCAATCGCTGCGCTGCACGCCGAGCATTCCGATGATGAGGCTGCGGCCTCGACGATGTGACCGCTGCCAGCGGACTCATGCCTTCGTCGCGACGCACCTCACGCAGTCGCAGAACTCAGTAAGATGCTCGTCTCACTGTCGCGAATTCCTTCGATCCCGCGGATCACGCCAAGCACCGAATCGAACGTGCCGAGGCTGTCGCAGATGATCTCGGCGACCAGATCCCATTGGCCGTTTGTGGTGTGAAGCGCTCCGATCTCCGGGATCCCACGCAGTCCACGAATCACCTCATCAGTACTGCGACCGGCAACGTTGATCAACATGATTGCGCGTACCGAATTCGGGTCACTCACATCGCGCACCCGAACGGAGAATCCAATGATCACTCCGCTTTCCACGAGGCGGTCGATGCGGTTGTTTACCGTCGCGCGAGTGACACCTAGCCGTTCCGCAAGATTGACCACGGACTCGCGACCGTTGGCCCGCAAGAGTGCGATGAGACGGCGATCGAGGTCGTCAATTGAGGCAGCCATGAGCGGATCGTATAGCCAGGCTGAGCAAAGTGCGTGATTCCTATACGAATTGATACGTGTTGCCCATTGCTGCTGTACGTAACCAATCCCTACTCTCAGTAATACAGAGCAGATCTCGGAGGGAGTTGTCATGGTTCGGTTTATCGACGTCGCGCACATGAGGGACTGGGTTTCGACAGTCGGTGTCGCCGAGATCATTCGCGGCATGGCGGGCTATGTCGAGGACGACTTCCGGCGGTGGGATCAGTTCGAAAAGGCGCCCCGGGTGGCGAGTCATTCGCAGGTCGGCGTCATAGAACTGATGCCTACCTGTGACGGGCGAAACTACGCATTCAAGTACGTGAACGGGCACCCCGGGAACCCGTCGCGCGGTCTGCAAACTGTGACGGCGTTCGGGGTCCTCGCCGACGTCGACAGCGGATACCCCGTGATGTGGTCGGAAATGACAATTCTGACGGCGTTGCGGACAGCGACGATCTCGGCTGTTGCTGCCCGCGTTCTCGCCCGGCCTGAGTCCACGACCATGGCGTTGATCGGGACCGGAAGCCAGGCTGAGTTCCAATCGATTGCCTTCCGGGAACTGCTCGGCATCACCTCACTACGGATCTGGGACACCGACCCGGGAGCGCTCGACAAGTTCGAGCGCAATGCTGCCGGGCTCGGCTTCGACATTTACCGAGCGAACAGTGCGAGCGATGCAGCGCACGGCGCGGACATCATCACGACATGCACAGCTGACAAGGCGCTTGCGACAGTGCTCACTGACGACATGGTGGCGCCAGGCGTGCACGTCAATGCCATCGGTGGGGACTGTCCAGGAAAGACCGAGCTGGACGCAGCGATTCTGCATCGGGCCAGCATCTTCATCGAATTCGAAGAGCAGACGCGGATCGAGGGTGACATTCAGCAACTCGACCCCGCGCACCCGGTGACGGAACTCCACCTGGTCCTCAATGGCGAAGCGCCTGGTCGAACGAGCGCGAGCGAGATAACGGTGTGGGATGCGGTCGGGTTCGCCATCGAGGACTTCTCCGCACTTCGGTACGTCAATGACGCGACGAAGGGCACACGGTTCTGTACTGACGTTGACCTCGTTGCTGATCCGAGCGACCCGAAGGACCTCTTTGCACTCGTGAACGCCGGGGCGAACTCCCTGGTGGGGGTCCGGTGAGATGAATGGCGACTCAGGCACCAGGTGCGGTTGTGCTGATTCGGCCACAGCACTTCAGGTCAAATCCGCAAACAAATGGTGACAACACCTTTCACTCTTGGTCGTCATTTGTCGGTAGTCAGGCGGACCTAGCTACGGCGGTCTACGACACGTCGACGGCGGTCGCGAAGCAACTCACAGACGTCGGTGTGGACGTGCATCTTTTTGAGGACAAGAACAAGAACCGTCCAGACAGCATCTTCGTCAACAACTGGCTGTCGACCCATGACGGTGGCCGGTTGGCGATCTATCCGATGTACGCGCGAAACCGCAGAGCCGAGCGCCGCGTTGACATCGTCGAGTTCCTCAAGCGCAACTATCGGGTCCAAGAGGTTGTCGACTTCTCTGGCCTCGAACACGATGACGTCTACCTTGAGGGCACGGGAACCATGGTTCTCGACCACGTAGGGCGGATCGCATACACCGCGAGATCGCGTCGAGCGGACCCGCGCGCGCTCGAGCGCTTCTGCCATTGGTTTGGCTACGAGCCAGTGCTGTTTGACGCTCAAGATCGTCGCGGTGCGCCGATCTACCACACCAATATCGCGATGTGTGTGGGAACGAGCGTTGCTTTGGTGGGGTTGGACTCCATCGCTGACTCCCGGCAGCGCGCGGTAGTGGTCGAGCGGCTTCAATCGACGGGCCGAACGGTAGTTCCGCTGAGTTGTGAGCAGTTGGCCCAGTTTGCTGGGAACGCGATTGAACTGCGTGGTAGCAGTGCCAACTGGCTGGCGATGTCGGCCCGTGGGGTCGCGTCACTGACGCCCGGGCAGATTGAGGTGATTGAAGACTCTTGCCGCCTGCTCCCGCTTGATGTTGGACCCGTAGAACTCGCAGGTGGGTCTGTGCGCTGCATGATCGCGGGCGTTCACCTAGAACGCCGTCCCCGGGCGGCGATTCCGAAGCCGCGCAATGGCCAACCTGTCACCAAACTCGCCGCCGCGTAGGAGTCTTGGAAAGGAGTCGAGGTGTCAATCTCAGTGTCGAGCGAACACGTCGATGACCTATTCGCCGGCCTCAGTCCAGCTGAAGCACGCCGGGCGCAGCAGTCAATTTCCCTCGTCCGCGATTGGCTTGCTCGGGCGGCTGCGCTGCATCCAGCGCGCTCGGCGAAGATGCTTGCAGACGTCATTAGCGATGCCGACGGTTTGGCCTTCACGGTGGGATTCGTTGATGGGGTGATTCGCCCACACGACAACGCAGTGGCCGCTCGCGAACTGCGCAGATTGTCCCGACGCACCCCTCGATTCTTGCCATGGTGGATGCGGGCAGCTGTGAGGGTCGGTGGTGGTGTCGCTCCCGCATTCCCGGATGTCGTGGTCCCGATTGCACGCCGCGTGCTTCGACGGATGGTCGGCCACCTGATTGTCGATTCGTCGCCTGACCGGCTCGGCGCCAGCATTCGCAAGTTGCGTCGGTCCGGTGTGCAGCTGAACATCAACCTCCTAGGCGAGGCCGTGCTTGGGCAACGTGAGGCGGCGCGTCGCCTTGAGGGCACCAAACAACTGCTGCGGCGCGACGACGTCGACTATGTCTCGATCAAGGTGTCGTCGACGGTGGCCCCGAGGAGCCCGTGGGCTTTCGATGCGGCCGTCGATGACATCGTCGAGGAGCTCAAGCCGTTGTTTGACATTGCGGCGACAGCATCAACGCAGAAGTTCGTGAATCTCGACATGGAGGAGTATCGCGACCTCGACCTAACGATCGCCGTCTTCACACGCTTGCTTGATCGGCAAGAGTTCCACGGGTTGTCAGCGGGAATCGTGCTGCAGGCGTACCTACCCGACGCCTTGGCATCCATGATTCGGTTGCAGAACTGGTCCGCTTTGCGCACGGCGCAAGGTGGGGCGGATATCAAGGTGCGGGTCGTTAAGGGGGCGAACCTGCCCATGGAGATCGTTGAAGCGCGGCTACATGGCTGGCCGTTGGCCACATACGACACCAAACAAGACACCGACGCAAACTACAAACGGGTGCTGGACTACGCGCTCGATGCTGATCGACTACAGAACGTTCGCATCGGAATCGCCGGACACAACCTCTTCGATATCGCCCACTCGTGGACGCTCGCGGCTGATCGTGGAATCACTCACGGGGTCGACTACGAGATGTTGCTTGGCATGGCGGAGGGTCAGGCGGTTGCGGTCCGGGAGACAGTTGGAAGTTTGCGGCTCTATACGCCGGTGGTGTCACCCGAGCACTTTGATGCAGCGATCGCTTACCTGATTCGTCGTCTCGAAGAAGGCGCATCTGGCGACAACTTCATGTCAGCAGTCTTCGCCATAGGTGACAGCGACGCCCTGTTTGTCAGGGAGCGTGACCGCTATCTCGCATCTCTACGCGACCTGGCGGCGCTTCGTGGAGATGGCGAACAGGTGCCGCAGCCAAGGCGCACCGCAGATCGCTTCGCAGTCGTTGGGCCCGCCACAGCGCAGCACTTCGAGAACGTTGCGGACACCGATCCATCGGTGGCGGCAAATCGTGACTGGGCGCGCGCGATCGTTGAGGCGGCCGCGGATTCTCACGGTGGCGATGCCGACGGGACTCGCGTGATTGCCGATGCTTGGATCGCGAACGCGGCCGATCTGGATGCCGTGTTGAGTGAGTGCGAGCAAGGCGGACTTGCGTGGGGTGAGTTCTCGGCACAGCGCCGAGCGCAACTGCTGCGGTCGGTCGGTGCTGCACTGGAGGCCAATCGTGCGCGCCTCATCGCGGTGGCGATCTCGGAGACCGGCAAGACTTTGGAACAGGCCGATCCGGAGGTCAGCGAGGCCGTGGACTTCGCGTACTACTACGCGGACCGCGCCGAGGAACTAGACAGCATCGACGGTGCACGGTTTCGTCCAACACCGCTCACGGTTGTCGCCCCGCCGTGGAACTTCCCCCTTGCGATTCCGGCGGGTTCCACCCTGGCGGCCCTTGCCGCTGGATCGGGTGTGGTCCTCAAGCCCGCGCCGCAAGCGCGACGTTGTGGATCGGTGCTTGCCGAGATTCTCTGGCAGGCGGGCATCCCGCGCAGTGCGCTAGCGCTCGTACAGCTTGACGACGATCCGCTCGGCGGCAAACTGATTGCCGACCAGCGGGTTCGCCGCGTCATCCTCACTGGTGCGCACGAGACTGCCGAATTGTTTCGCTCGTTCCGGCAAGACCTCCCGATTCATGCCGAGACAAGCGGAAAGAATGCAATCATCGTGACGCCGAGCGCGGACTTCGACCTGGCTGTCAAGGATGTCGTCGCATCTGCCTTTGGTCATGCCGGACAGAAGTGTTCGGCCGCGTCACTGGTCATTCTGGTTGGTTCGGTTGCCACCTCCAGGCGCTTCCAGGATCAGCTCGTTGACGCTGTTGAGTCGTTGGCTGTGGGTTCAGAGTGTGATTTGTCGACGCAGGTGAATCGCCTCGTTGAGCCGCCGTCCGGCAAGCTCCTGCGCGCGCTCACAGAGCTTGAGCCAGGTCAGAGTTGGCTTGTGGAGCCGCACCAAGTCGGGGCCGATCCGCGGTTGTGGTCACCAGGGGTCCGCCTCGGGGTGAACCGCGGTAGTGAGTTCCACCGAACCGAGTACTTCGGTCCGGTGCTCGGAGTCATGGCAGCTCGTGATCTGCTCGAGGCGATCGCGCTCGTCAACGAGATCGACTACGGGTTGACGAGCGGACTTCATTCACTTGACCGATCCGAGGTTGCGAAGTGGTTAGACGAGGTTGAGGCGGGAAACCTCTACGTCAACCGCGGAATCACCGGAGCGATCGTGCGACGGCAGCCGTTCGGTGGCTGGAAGAAGTCGGCCGTCGGCGCCGGGGCCAAGGCGGGTGGGCCGAACTACCTCTTCAGTTTGGGTGGCTGGGACAAAGCCGAGCCGCTAGTGGACAGCGCCGAATACCCCGTGACTTCCGCTGTCAATCAGCTACTACGTGGCTGCGGCGAAGCGCTGAGCGAAGCTGAGTCGCGATGGCTCGTGAGCTGTTCGAACAGCGACGCCCGAGCATGGGCAGAGGTTTTTTGCTGCGCCGAAGATGTCAGCAGTCTCGAGTTTGAACGAAACATATTCCGCTATCGCGCCGTTGCGTCGCCCACGGTGATCCGATTCGGTGCCGAGGGCCGTGTCGTTGATTTGGTACGTGCGGTGTCTGCTGCACTGGCCGCTTCAGCAAGGGTAATAGTGTCAGTTGAAAATGACATGTTGCTCGTCGTCCGCTCTGCGATCGAGGCTCAAGGTGTACCCGTGTTGGATGAACCGGGGGATGTATGGGCTCAGCGATTGGCGCGCCCAGAAACGGAGCGGGTGCGCGCTGTTGGGGTGCCAGCAGGAGACGTGTTGGGTGCCGCCGGAGATCGAGTGAGCCTTGCAGTTTGGGATGGCCCGGTCACCGGCGCGGGGCGCCTCGAGATGTTGCCGTTTCTGCGGGAGCAGGCGGTAAGCATCACGTGCCACCGGTTCGGAAACCTCATCGACGACTGGCCATAGCCACCGCAATCGGCTGGCGTGAGCGCGTGCCGTGGCTTTCAAATCGTTCCCGTGTGGAGTCGGGCTTGACAGGCCACATCACGTGCACATGGCAATAAGCCTGGAGGAGTTGCTGCCCGAGTAGACCGCCGGTCTCGAGGTGTGGACGATGGGCGGGTGGAGCTCTCGGACACTGGATAGACCTTGAAGCGGATCGACCCGGAGTTCAGTGAGGCGGGGAACCCTGAATTGCCCATGCGCGGATCGCTCCGAACAAGTCGGCAGCATCGACGGTGCTCGGTTTCGTCCCAATCCCGCGCACGGTTGTCGCGCCGCTGTGGAACTGCCGTCCTAAGGCGCATCCGCCAGGAGCGGCGCACCTGCCCCCGAATTAGCGCGCCGCCACACAAGCACGAACAGCAGAATGATCGTGATCCCGACCGTGTTTAGGATCGTGATCGAGACAGTGACTAGGGGGTAGGCAGCGAACGGGAAGATCATCATGAGGAGCATTGGTGCAATGTTGCGGACTGCCGTGGTCACCTCCGTCGCACGTCTGGCTCCCACGTCTTTGACTCGAAGACCGGAGACGAGGAGGTAGCCACACCCCAGGCCGATGAATGGGCCGGCAAATGCTGCGATGTAGCTGGCGGTACCCCACGTCTCCACGAAGAGATCCCAGTACGCGACTAGCGAGAAGTTGAGATTGAACAGCAGACACAGAATCGCCACGCGGACAGTCCACTGTGCCAATGGCGCCTGCAGGTCCGGCCACCAGACCCTAAAGACGCAACCGAGAAATAGCGGCAGAAGCATGAAGAGAAGCAGCGGCCATGCGACCTCCCAAGCGGAGACCTTGAGTTGCGCGTCGACCGCGTCGATCGCAAGTGGCAGCCCCAAAGGGAGGGCGATAATGGTGGCGACTGTGAGCACGACTAGCAACGTGGTTGATAGGCCGACATCTGCGTTGGCCAACTTGGCGAGGATGGGAGCGAACGGCATTCCCGCGCACAGGGCTGCAACGCAGAAGCCGACCTTGATCTCTCCTGGGATGCCCGAGGCTATCGTCAGCAAGTAGCCGACAAACAGCAGCGGGATGACGACAAAGTTGATTACCAAGGTCCACGCGGCAATCTTCCTATGGGCGCCGGCCTGCGCCAGTAGCTTTCCTACCGAGAGCCTGAGCCCCAAGCCGAACGAATTCAGAATCACGAAAAGCACACCGAACCCGTTGATCAGGACGCTCTGGCTAGAGGCATTCATGTCGATCCGTTCTCTTGAGTGGCCAATCCACTGACTGGAGTGACCCACGACCTTGGCGCACCGGACAGTACCGGTCGCGCCAGGAGGATCAGACCGGCGGCGTTGGGAATCGGTGTGACCGGCTCGCTTCCTAGGAATGTGTTGGCATGCAAGCCCACTTGTGCCTTCGTGCCTTCCCGGTCTCCTGGGAATTGAGCTCCGATGAGGAGTCCGATGCCCCGGGGAAGGGCGGACCATGTGCCTTCCTTGGGCAGAAAAATGTGGGTGGGCTTCGCTCAACGCTAATGACGGTGCCGTCAAACGGGCGCGGCGCGAGTCAAACGAAGGCGCACGTCGGAGTCTCAGTCGCCGTGCCGTCGGATCCGTCGTCGACGCGCGTACGAAACGTCCTGGACTGGTAGCAACGTCTCGCCCCGGAACAAACTCCAGGTTTGGAGTCCCTAGCGCCATTCGCCGAAAGGTTGAGCATTGGTCGCGGTGGCGGTTCGCCCGCGGGGGAACCAGGCCAATTCGTTGTTAGATGGTCGCGCACCGGGTGCTGCTGATCGTGCGCACACTCCATCGAGCCCGGCGTTGAACGCGCTACGCCCGATCGGCTGGCACTGCTGGTGGGTAATCGATGCGCCAGACGTGGTCTGGGGGTAGGTCGAGGGGAGGTCGAGGGCGGCTAGCCCGGCGTCGGTGAACGCGTCCAATGCGTTCCCGGCGGGAATCGTCACGGAGACCAGCGCCAGGGCCGTGTCGGCGAGGTCTTCGATGTCGACGAACCGGTCAGCAAAGAGTCGACGTACTTGGGCGCGGGCAGTGTCGACGCTGTCGCACAGGTAGAGGGTGGGGATCCCTGGCGGGTTCCAGCGTCCACCCGTGCGTGCGGCATACATGGGATCGAGCGGCTGCACCCACTGCGGGTCAACCACGCGCAACCAGTTCGGGTCCAATGGGACAGTGAGCCAATCCACCAGTGCGGTCACCCGCTAATACGGGTCAGATCGAAGGTGTCGACAACTTCTGCGTAGAGAGCGTGCGGACCTTCGTCGATGCCGAGTTCGAGTAGGGAGCGTCCGCCCAGATTTGGAGCAGGACGTCGAATCGCAGCGGGAATGCGGTCTACGCGCAGCCTGCGGCGCAGAATGTCGCTAGCCGCGGTGAGGTCGGCGACAGCACCTAGCCGTGCAGTTTGTACCCCGCCGGTGAGCCACTGCTTGATCGCCTGCCGGGTCACACCGAACATGTCGGCGAGTTCTACATCCGAGACTCCCAGGACGGCTTGCGCGGTCGGGAACTGGTTGCCGCGGGTGCGGTTGGCGAGCGCTTCGATAAGTTCGGCGACCCATTGCGGGTCGTGGCTTGAGGCGAGTTGTTCGGCGAGTTCAGTGGCATCACTCATGCTTCGATCATCCCGCAGTGGCAACGTAAATGCAATAGCCATGCAAGGAAAAGGCAAGCTGAAGTCGAGCTGCACTCCTTGTACGCGGGCGAGCAGTTGGCAACGACCACGATGCACGCGCTACGCCCGCTAGTTGGTCGCGGGCCCCAATTGGCGGATGGCCGCCGTTTCCGTTTGGCGCACCACCGACGGGGGATAACAAGACTGGATCACCCACTCGAAGCGAGGCATTCCCGTATGAGCGCCCGGCGTGACGTACGGCGCATCTGGGAACATCCGACCGACCTCAGGGCTGGCGGCGGTGGGATAGTTCTTCAGCGAGTGGCCCGAGTGTCGGCACCGTAGACAGAGGCGAGGGTCATGAGTAACGAAGTCAATGAGTTTGCAGCGCTCGGAATCGAACCGGGGCTGGCAGCGTGCCTAGCAGATTTGGGATACGAGGCGCCTACCCCGATCCAGCAGCGCGCGATTCCGGCAATGATCAGCGGCGATGACCTGCTGTGCCAAGCAGCCACAGGTACCGGCAAGACCGCAGCCTTCGCGTTGCCAATCCTGAACCGCCGCGCAGGCGAGTCCGTTGACGATCGCGGAAAGCTGCCGTCGGCGCTCGTC
>CAUJEJ010000035.1 GCA_963169255.1 Actinomycetota bacterium
CAGCTGTGACGGACGGTTCCCTGGCGGTTGTCGACCTCAATGGATCGAATCAACCAACTGAGTCATCGCGCGGCATACGGCGTCGAGCCCCGGGACAGTGCCGGGCACATCACGCCGAACCTCGATCATCAACCCGTGGACCCGAGCATCGCTCTCGTAGAACTTCAGCGGAACGTACGTCCCTGCGAAGGGCGTGTTGATGGCGATGTCGAAGTCGCTGAATGCGCCACGTGCGGCGTCGATTAGCTCTGGCGGGGTGTGAAACTCGTCTACCCCTAGGCAAATCGACGGTCGGGCTCCGTCGGATACCTCGTACGGCAATGCTTCGCGCGGGAAGGAGTGAAGGTCGAGCACGGTTACAACTCCGCGCGCTTCCAGAATCGTCTCAACTTCGTTGGCCATCTGTCGCGCGTAGGGATGGAAGTAGCGGTCGAGTAGCTCCGCGATGTGAGCTGGATCGTCCTCACGTAGTGGCGTCAGCTGTGACGTTTTCAGGTAGACCGCACCATGACCGATCTTCGCCATCGCCTCGCGATCATCAGGAAATCGCTCAGGGTCAATAACCTGGCGCGCGAGCTCGTTAAGGAACAAGTGAGGTCGGATCTGTGCTTGCTCGGCTGCTGTGGCCGCAATCGAATCGGTGTAGGAATCACGCATCCGGTTGATCTCGGCCTCGAGCTGGGCATCGCTGAGCAGGATTCGCTCGCGTACCCAGTCCGGAATCACCGCGGATGAATGCGGTACGTGCAACAGAACCGAGCTGTGGGTTGACCCGGCAATTACTCGCACGCACGCTTCACGGACAAGCGACCGCTCATTGTCCAGTGTCATATGAAGCACCCTTTTTCGGAGCTATTCGCGGTGTGGTTGGGCGGCGCCGATTGGAACCGCTCGATCGTGCACTACGCGCTTTCGTCGATTTGCTGCGGCGCACAACTCAAGATTCGGCAGGAATCGTTGTCCGGCACGCTGTCATGCCGTCAGGTAGGTCGCTTCCACTTCGGCGCCGATCGTGATCATCGGCGGATCGAGGATGAGTTCTTCGTCACCGTCTGGGGCAGCGCCAGTTGGAGCCGAACCAAGCTCGTCGAAGAACGGGTTGCTTTGGATCTGTGGTGCACTTAAGCCTGCATCGGAAAGCACGACGAGTTGACCAAGCTCCTTGTTGAGCGCGTCGGCGAAATCCTCGGCTGCCGTTCGAGCCACGTGTACCGCCGCCTTGCGGACAGTTCGGTAACCGGCGTTGTCGGCGTCAAGTTGCCAATGGACGCCCGAAATCTCCGCATCTGCGGCAAGGACGCGAGCCGTGAAGGATTTCAAGTCTGCCGCGACCACCTCTGCGTTGCCACTGACGCGGGCATCCCACCCCGCGTCGACGTGTTCTTCCTTCTTGCGGTCCCATCGAGTTTGGTGAGTTACCCGGAGGCGACTGATGCTTGCGTTGCGCGCATCGGGTTGGTCGACAAGAGCAGCGCGGAGTCGATTCAGCAAAGGCTGTATGGCCTGAGTCGCAGCTTCTCGGGTTGGTTCGTTGACCTCTGTCGATACTGAAATCGTTGCGTAGTCGGCGACCACTGCGAGTTCCGCATCGCCAGAGACATTTAGTGTTACGTGCTTGGTCATGTGCTCTCCATTCATGTGCCTCCAACCTACTGCGGGGGTCTGACAATTCACCGCGCGCTGGATGCACGGTTCTGGCTAGCCGTGTTGCGGGGTTCAGCGATGTGATCTTGCGGCGGAACGCACCTCTCACGGGGTCGAATGCCGAACACACAAGATGTCAAGACCAGAAATCGAATATCCTCGATTTGCGGTAGAAGATCCGCTTGCCCGACGAATACTGTGGCGGAGAAAGGACTTCAACGAAACCTCCGCAGCATGGCAAGCCCTACTCCCCGAAGGTGAACACGTGCAGGAAGAGAAGTTCGGGCCACGAACGCCAGACATGAAGCCGCCGATTGAACAGTTGCAGGAGCGCGCGAAGGAAATGCTTGGACGCGACGTAACGGAGGGGGAAGCCGACTACATGTGGGAAATGGGCTGGATGTAGAACTGCGCACCAGCTTTGGGTTTATGCGGGAAAGGCCGGACTCGTACTGAAGCCTGATAGGGCATCTCGCTTGATTCAACTACTGCGACCCAAACGGGCCTGTGGCGTCACTGACGCCACAGGCCATTCATGGGCAAGGACTTGGCGTGAAGCCGCCGGAGCAGCGCGTTCCGCACTCACAAAACTGTCAGACCGTGCCCCTACGGTTATGGCAAGAGAAGTGAGTCAAGCTCGAGGTCGAAGGTGCCCTCGGGGTTTCGGTGTCGACCAGGCTCGGGCGGGCCGATGCGTGCTAATCGGCAAGACTGGCGGGTAGCACCGCAGTTGGGAGTGACGGAATGACGGCTCGACCAGGGCAGATTCCATTGAACCTGCGAATTGTGGGCGGCGGCGCGGGCGTATTCATCGAGTCGTGTCCGTGGATTGGATCAGTAGCTGGCGCGTCCGTGCTTGAGCAGCGGTTTACGATCACCTTTGTCAGCGATGGCCGCACGGTTTCTCTGCGGGATCGGCGAATCTCAGATGCGGAACTGCTGAAGCTGGGTGACTTCCTGAGAGGCTTGGTGAGTGACGACCTGCCACACATCACGGTCCCGAGATTTGAAATGGCCAGCGGGGTGCTCGCAGTGTCGGTGATTGCGGGAGCCGAGCACCTATTGACCCTCGAGTTCAATGCACGATCATACTTTGACGAGGGTGAGACCGACTCCGATGGAGTGGCATTCTCGTTACCGCGCAGCGCA
>CAUJEJ010000036.1 GCA_963169255.1 Actinomycetota bacterium
CGAAGTACTACCTCGCCGAGGGCCCGACAGCGCGCTTCAAGCGCATCCTGAGCTGACAAAGCGCGCGAGGTTGAGGAGGGTCCGTCGACGATTTCAACTCGGAACCGCACTACACAGCGTAGTTTGTAGACTCTGTCTGACAAAAAATCCCGTTGCTGCGCGAAATGTGCCGAAACCTCAGATTTCAGCGAGCTTAGACCGTGCGCGACCGCTAGCTTTCCGGAATACCCACGACCAGCGAAGCAATTTCAGACACTGACTCGCAACCAAGAATCGCGACCTGGCAAATCACCAGGCGTCAGTGGATTCTCGCAATCCTTGTCTTCCTCGGAATTGCAGGTGTCTTCTGCACCTACGTCCTCCTCAACTCCATTCCGCCCGAATGGCGCTGGCCCAACTTCTACGCTTGGGATCCGGCGAAGCAAGCGCTCGTTCAGCCCCTCACTGGTGCCGAGCCGTATCAGACCTTCGTTCTACGCAGCTGGCTCGACGAGAAGATCCCGCTGGTCCCAATCCTGGCAATCCCCTACATCAGCTTCCTACTAATCGCGCCGTTCGTCGTCCCGCTGCTGAACCTGGGCGTGAGTAGCTTCCGCAGGTTTCTCACCATCGGATTTGCGTTGATCTTCTCTCAACTGTTCCTCGATCTTGCCTACATCCTGTTCCAAACCAATGTGCTGCGTGATGACGTCACCGTCCCGGATGGCTTCTCGGGCTGGTTGGTCACCACTGTGTGGGGCAATGACCTGCCGTTCAATGGCTACCCCTCCGGGCATTGCACGTGGACCACTATCGCGATCATCGCGCTGTTCCGATTGCGTCGAGTCATGCCGAAGACCGCGTGGATTCTGATGGGCTGGCTGTGTCTGATCTACCCAGCAACCGTGATGCTGCGACAGCACTACCTCATGGATGTCTACGCCGGAATCTTCGTCGGGTTCGCGACGTATTGGGCATGCATGTTCATCATCGAACGTCCCAAACTCGTGCCGAGCATGGAGCCCCCACTCGGTCGCACCAAGGCCCCTCAGCTTCAGGATTAGCGCCTTGGTTCGACAGAATGAAGACGGTCTGACCTAGCAGGACATTCACCTGTCGCTCGGGTGAGCGTTAGGAGGTCCTCGCTCGGGTCGATAGCGGTGCGGGGCGACCAGAGGAGCGCTTGAGCTCGAAGAAGTTCGGGTTCAGAGAAAGGGTGGAGAACGCTTCCCACATCTTCACAACGTCTTCACCCTCTGGAACCTCAGAAATCACTGGACCAAAGAGCCCGGCACTCCCATCGATCGAGATCGTGGGTACGCCAATGAGCTCTTGCTCATTGGCGCCAGCGGGAACGGCGAGGTGTGAGTCACCGAGCATCTGGTCAAACGCATCGTCATCAAATGCGTCGATGTAGCCCGCATCCAGCCCACTAGCAGCCAAGGCCTCAACGACCTTGGGCCGCACCTCCTCCGCGTTGGCGAGGTACGAATCAACCAACGCCATGAAGTCGATGAAGCGAGCCTCCTCTTGCCAATCCCCGGAATGATGGAACCGGTTTCCAATCTGCGTGTACAGCTCGCCGAGCTTCCCGGGCTCCTTGGCGTGCACCGCAGCGCACACCCGGACCGCGCCGATGCCGACCTTGTTGAAGTCGGCGAATGGTTGCTGATCGTTCGCATTCAGCAACGACAGACTCATCGGATGCCAGCGAACGTCCACCTCGGTTTGCTCGGCGACTTTCACCATCCAGCGAGACGTCGTCCACGACCACGGACAAAGCGGATCGAACCAGTAGTCAACGGTGGTCATGGGTCTCCCTAGTCGGCGCTTGAGGTTGAGTACTCGGCCAACAGCAATCCGCCAAGGAAGATTCCCACGCAGGTATGGAGCCCGCTACTTCGCCAACCTTTCAAGGTGGCATCTGACCAGTTCACGCACTCGACTCGGCGGAATCGTGCGCGGCTCGGTCATCGCATGCAAGGCCATTCCGTCAATCACCGCATGCAGCAGGTCTGCTTCCACCTCAAGGTCACGGGAACGGGCGACAAGCTTCTGGGCCTTCATCTTCACCAGCAACTCGAGCACTCCGGCGCGGACGATCGCATCCCAGTCAGCGAGGTGCGACCGAACGGTGTCGTCCTGACTTGCCCTCACGATGACTTCGAGCCAGATGGTGGACTGCCGACGCCGCTTAGGTGTGGTGGGAATCAGCTCAACAACGGCCTTAACGAATGGGTCTAGTCCGCCGTCCTCTAAGTTCTCGCGCTTAATGCGCGACTCGGAACGTTCAACAGACTGGCGAATCGCCATCAACAAGAGTTCGGCCTGGTTATCGAAGTAATAGGCTGCTGTGGCTCGCGGGAACCCCGCCTCGGCCGCAACCGACCGCACGGACACTCCCCCGATGCCTTCGCGATCGACGATCCGCCATAACGCTTCCGCGATCAGTTCACGCCGCGCCTCATGGTCGACAATTTTTGGCACGACCGCCTCCAAATCCTGAAAAACCAGCGACGGACCAGCCTCCAACGCTTGGCCGTGCGACTATAGACCGATTCGTCACGAATTGCGCAGGATCGTTCCCTCGATTGGGCACCTCAAGCGGATCTTGCTCGCGCCTTTACCCACACACATTTCGAGCACTCCGTGGAGTGTCACGAATTGATTTCGGGTCCACATCTGGAGTCTCGTCCTATGTCGGACAAGATCCAAAATGAATGTCCAAGCGAACGCGCCGAAGACGCCCCACGGCCCCATGCGCACACCTGCGTGGGGCCGAACCAGAAGAGAGTCGCTGCGAAAGTGCCTCACCGCACTCACATCCCCCGGGGCAATCTGATCAAGGTTTCAACAACTTCTAGACCCTGTGGTGCGATCACTCCACCGAAGAAGGCGAAGAAGCTGACCGTCAGTGGTGACGCCACTTCCAGCAAGCATGCGGTTCACTGGAAGGCTCCGCTCCAGACGTCAGAGCGACCCGTCTCAAGCTATCGCCTCACTGTCCAACTACAGCAGCGCTCGAAAGTCATCCTCCTGAAGGCCCTCGGGAAGAATTCGACGAAGTACACACTTACCCGTAAGGCACTCGTCGACGCCGTCCAGAGTCTCCAAACGCGCAGAGACATCAGGGGCGCCTACACATTTGTTGTGAAGGTCCGCGGCATGAACGACGCCGGCGCGGGAGTCGTTGCCAAATCGCGGCTCGTTGTGACTCGTTAGGTGGTCGCCACTGCACCTGCATC
>CAUJEJ010000037.1 GCA_963169255.1 Actinomycetota bacterium
CAGCGCCGACGGGCCCTGGAACCACACCCTCACCGAAGACCAAGACATCGGCCTCCACCTCATGCGTAACGGCTGGCGAGGGCATCACGAGGTTCGCACGACCGTCGCTCAACAGGGCGTCTCCGACATCAAGCGCCTCTACAAGCAGCGCACCCGGTGGTCACAAGGCAACATCCAGGCGATGTCGCACCTGCGCGGCATCGGCGAGGTCAAGGCGTCACCGATCGCCAAACTCGACCTGACCTGGGCGTTGCTGCAACCGCCGCTGCAGGCCTGCATTGGTCTGTCGACGATCGTGGCCCTGCTCTGCGCGCTCATTCTCAACACGCCCTTCATCGCGAGCAACAGCCAGTGGGCGTGGTTGTGGTTGCTCTTCCTCTTCTTCCTCGCATTCGGAGGAACGGCGATCGGCTGCCTGGCAGCCGGGCGCGGGAACGGCTTCTCCGGGTACGTCCGCGGACTCCTAACGGCGATTCCCTACGCTTTCTACTCATGGATCCTTTGGCCAGTGATTGTGCGCGCCTCGTGGCGCCAACTCCGAGGGGCGACCGGGTGGGACAAGACGACCCGCGAACCACTCGAAGCCGACGTCTCGGCGCCTCAATGAAGGCCCTGATCGGCGCCAGCGCAGCCGTCGCTCTCGGCCTAGGCAGCGCCGTTGCGGGGGGTGTGAGCGCGAACGCGGCACCCGCCAAACCGGTGCTCGTCGCCGATCAGTTCGCGAAGTACTCGACCAGCAGCAGTTGGACGGACGGGCAGAACTTCGGTCCGTGGCAGGTCGTGTTTGCGGGCTACGGGTCCGTGAGTGTCCCGGCGCAGCGGCCGCGCAGCATCCGACTCGCACCTGCTGCTGCGAGCGATCCAGGACAGACTCATGCCGCGTTGGTCGTGTCGAAGAAGCAACTGAAGAATCGCTGCATATCTGTGATCAGCCGCCTGAAGACTCATGCGCAATTGCGGACCGGCACCCCTGCGAATCCGTGGGAGACCGGCTGGCTGATCTGGGACTACACCGACAACGATCACTTCAGCTATCTGGCGCTGAAGACCAACGGCTGGGAACTCGGCAAGCGGGATCCTGCGTACCCAGGCGGCCAGCGGTTCCTCGCGACAGGCGACTCACCCGCCTCCGCGGTTGGCCAGTGGCGTACCGCCCGAATCAAGCGGATCGCCAGCGCCGACGGCACGTCGTCGACGACGCACGCATACATCTCAGGCGTGAGGGTGACGACGTTCGTCGACGCAGAACGCCCCTACCGGGCCGGAAAGGTCGGGATGTACACCGAAGATGCCGCTGTCGACGTCGACTACCTGCGCGCAAACCGCTGCTAGAAAACTAGTGTGCGTGATTTGTGTGGAATAGCCACACAAATCACGCACACCTATTTCGTAGACCCCGGATTTCGCGGGTCACATTCGGCCCGGCGGCTAATATCGGGCTGTGTCTGTCACGGTGGAGGCCCAAACGGGCGAGGCCGAGCGCGCGCAATCGGTACCGAAGCGAGGCTTCCGGGCCGACATCGAAGGGCTACGGGCAGTCAGCGTGCTGCTTGTCATCGCCGGGCACGCGGGGGTGCCGTTTCTGACCGGCGGGTTCATCGGCGTCGACGTCTTCTTTGTGATTTCCGGATTCCTGATCACGGGTTTGCTCTACCGAGAATCCACCACCACTGGCCGCATCAGCCTTAGTGGCTTCTATGCCCGCCGAGTCCGACGCATCCTGCCGATGTCTGCGCTCGTCCTGATCTCAGTCTGCGTCGCAAGCTGGCTGCTGATGCCGTCCATCGATCGGGGCGGTGTCGCAATGGACGTCACCGGCGCGGCCCTCTTCATCTCTAACTGGGTCTTTGCCGCGCAGGCGAACGACTACTTCGCAATGGACGTCACCTCGAGTCCAGTTCTGCATTTCTGGTCGTTGTCAGTTGAAGAGCAGTTCTACGTCTTCTGGCCGCTGCTGATCATTGTCATTGCGTTCGTCTCGCGGCGGCGCGCGATCACAGTTGCAATCCTCGCGATTCCGGTTGCGATCAGTTTGGCGATCTCGATCGTTGGCACCTCGAACAGCATCCTCAGCTACTACGGACTTCAGACCAGGTTGTGGGAACTCGGCGCGGGCGGGCTCGCGGCGATCTTGCTTGCCGGGCGGAACCTTCCCATCTCGCCGCGGATCCGTCCGTGGCTCGGATATGGCGGGCTCGCGCTCATTGCCGTTGGCGCAGTGTCGTTCTCAGACACGACGATCTTCCCTGGCGTGAACGCGTTGCTCCCGGTGTGCGGTGCACTGTTGGTGATCTGTGCGGGCACCTCTGCGTCGCCGAGTGCGGGGATCCTGGCATGGCGTCCTATGCAGTACATCGGTGCCCGCTCATACAACTTGTATCTGTGGCACTGGCCACTGTTGGTCTTCGTCGCGCTCTACGTCACCGACGAGGTCACGGCCGCAGTCGTCGCCGTCGCTTTGACCGCGGTCCTCACGATCGTGACGTTCCGGATTGTTGAAACTCCGGCACGCAAGTGGACGTGGTTCGCAGCGAAGCCTCGGCGTGCGCTCCTCGCGGGGTTGGCGATGGTCTTGGTCACCGTCGGGGCGGCACAAGCACTGGCAGCAACTGGCATCGACGAAGGGCCCGAAGTAACGGTTGCTCTCCCGCAGACCCCGATCGAGAAGACCCTGCCGGGATACGGCAAGGCGGTCTGGCCGCTGCGTGATGCGACGCAACAGCCCGAGGTGGCCCGCAAGGATCGGTTCATCCC
>CAUJEJ010000038.1 GCA_963169255.1 Actinomycetota bacterium
TCGTCGATGATCAGGGCGTTCTGAGTCTCGATTCCAGGCGCAGTGTTCAATCCCGCGTAGGTCAGATTGTGTCAACGCCAACCGAAAAGTGAGCCAATGTCGCGAAGTTGACCTGAACCTAGGTCGACAAAAGCGGTTCACAATCCGGACGCCCCGAACGGCAGTTCCATGAGAATCCCGCGCATTACGAGGCATGGCTGCGCGCCTGGGAGGCGTCAGACCGGATTCGCCAGCGCCTCCTCCGCGAGTCGTGACGCAGGTGTGTCATTTACACGACCCGGTTCATGTAGATGACACATTTGCGGGATGTCACCGACACCGGCCGGGGTACCGCTAAAGGACCAGGTCATTTCCCAGGTACCTTTCGCGCTGACCAACGGCTTGACGCTCAGCGCCGCGGGCCGAAACGCCCGGGGACCCGCGACGGAGTGAAACGCCGGAATCAACGAACGAAATGCCTCTAGGTGCGCCGCAGGGAGCGCCTTCAAGTCGCGAACAAACTGATCTGTGCGCTCAAACTTCATTTCGTCGGCGCAGTTGAGTCAGGGTCGTCCAAGAATTCGTCAGGACCAGCGAACACCGTCACTTGACCAGCAGCTAACAACTCATCGACATGGCGCTCACCGGCCTGCCAGCGTTCTTCCCAAAATCATGCCTCCGAAGCTGGCACAGGAACCACGGGACGCAACTCAAGAACCCCGTCGGCACGTTCAATCAATTCAACCTGCGCGCCAGGAGTGTCGAGCCGATAGCGCGCCCGCAACGCAGGAGGCAGCGCAACAGTTCCACGACCCTGCACCGTCAAATATCTGTGGAAGCCGTGTTCAGACATACAGGCAGCATTGCCGCAATGCAGTACTGCCGCAAGGCGGTTTTGCTTCAGCCTGACCAGACCGGCGTTTTCGGGCACGACCAGCACGGTGGCCAGAAACGGTGGCACCGGGATTTGAGCCTAGGTTTCAGCCGCGACGACTCGAGATCAGCGATCGAGATTCGGCTGGGCAAAATGGCTCTGGTGTGGGTGGTCGTCTGACTGGCCAAATCACCGGTTAGCCCGTGTTGTCGAGCGAACCTGCGAGCACGGTGATCAACTCACCGGCCGTGTGCGTCGTAGGCTTCGCGAATGAAGAGTTGCCCTGCCTGCCGGGCACAGTGCCAAGACGATGCATGGCAGTGCTGGCAATGTGAGTACGTATACCGCGCGCCGACCGCCGACGAGAGAGAAGCCGTCGAAGAAGAACCGGTGCCCTTCGCGCCAAAAGACAGTCGGCGACTCCCTTCGTTCACGCCTCGCCTGGCGCTCGCCCTCGGACTGGTCGCTCTGGGCGTTGCCTCAGCGCTGCTCACCTATCAAGTAGTTGGCGACGTGCTGGTGCCGGGTGCGCCAAAGAAGCTGTGGCTGTTGCCGTTGGATGTGGTCGTGCTTCTTGCTGGCGGAATAGTGCTTCTCTCGCGCCAGAGCGGCAAAGCGCGAGGACTCGGCACCGGAGTCGTGCTGTTATGTGCGGCGTCCCTCGCAAGTGCCGTTGGCGGAGCATTTCGCACTGCTACGAACATGGGCGTGATCGGTGGCGACTCCCCACCTTCGTCCTCAGTTGGTCTTTCGGTCGTATGGCTAGACCTATTCATAGGGATCTTTGGCATTGCTGGTCTGGTGCTGTTTGCCACTTGGGCCGTGCGGACGAGGGCCGCGGGGCCGAGGCCCCGGCTGGTGCTGATCGCCGCAGGTTTCTACGCACTCGGTCAGTTGATCGGATTCATCCAGAGCTTGTTCCCCGCAGATGTCCCACCACAGTTTGAGGCCACTTCGGCTGAACAGTTCGTATCGGCCCTGGGTGCGGGGGCTGCAACCGCCATATTCGTCGCGGCGATCACGGTCGCGGCGATCACACGGTCCGCCTGGTGTGTCGTTGGCCTCGGGGCGGCGTGGGCCATCGGGTTAGCCGTCAACGCCGTGGTCATCGCCATCTTCTACGGTGTTGGCTCGCTATCTGAGTGCCTCACGATTTGCAACGCGCTCTGGCTCGCTGGTTTGGCGGTCGCGATAGTTGCGGCAGCGCGAGACCAGGAGTCGCAGACCGCCGATGCCCCACCCGAAGATCAACAACATGGCGAGCTGTGACAGCTTCCCAAGCGTGGGGGTTAGTAAGAACAACGATCCGAGAACGGATTTCGAGAATGCCTCCGCCGCGGGCGCGAATCCCTCACGGACCCGGCGCCAAGGCTTCCACTAGACCTCCCGATTCCGGACGTGGAATAGAGGACGGCGTGTCCGACAGCTTGAAGATCACTCCTGGGAGTTCCGCAAACGGCTGGATTCGAGAACCGCGGCTGATGCCTCGACGGGAGACTCCGCGGGCCAGAGCGCAAGATCTCCGACTAGGACGACCAATGCACTCGCCGACAAGACCAGCACGAGCGTTGCTGCGGTAGCTGAATATTGACCCGTCGCCTTCGCCTTGCGTCGCCCGCGGTGATCAAGGTGGCCACTTCGAGGTTGGCTCCTGACGCGGCGATAGCGAACCCCGATGCCAACGCTGACTGAACACTGAGCCACTGTTACGACGCAGGCTTGAACTAAGTCGACAACTGTGGCTAATCATCCGCCCGCACCCGAACGGCAGTTCCATGAGAATCCCGCGTATCGCGAAGCATGGCTTCGCGCCTGAGAGGAGCCCGACCGGATCCGCCAGCGCATCCTTCGCGAGTCGTGATGCAGATGTGTCATTTACACGACCCTGTTCGTGTGGATGACACATCTGCAGGGTGTTACCACGCAGGCAACTGGATGACGGGGTTCGCGCGGCAGCACAACCGTGGCGACTCTGATTGGTGACGTCCTGCGATGCCACCTACGCATTCGCTGGTCAAGGGGCAAGCAGCAGGTCCACACCGACCGCGGAAAAGTCACGGGGCACCAAACTCCGTTCTCCCGCCGCAGCGCCCGCGGGCCACGGACCGGGTAGCGTCGCAGCCGCGGGTGAGTTGCCAGGCCCTGGCACCAACTTCCCGGACCCACCGACCACAGCGACTACCACTCGTGACGAAACCACTGACCGGAGGCAATCGTGAAAGTTGACAACGACGGCGTGCAGATCTCCTACGAGGTCCACTGGCAGGGACGACCGGTGCTACTCCTGCACGGCTTCCCTGATTCCGGGCGAGTTTGGCGCCACCAGGTTCCGGCGCTGACTGCGGCAGGATTCCAGGTCATCGTCCCTGACATGCGCGGGTACGGGGAATCGGATCAGCCACCTGAGGTCGACGCTTACGGTGGATTCGCCCTGGCGACTGATGTGGTCGCCATCATGGACGATCAAGGCATTGACCGGGCC
>CAUJEJ010000039.1 GCA_963169255.1 Actinomycetota bacterium
CGTGGATTTAGCCAATCTAGGTTCGGCTGGGTTCCGTATTGATGGCGCCGCTGCGAACGACTTGAACGGCTGGTCGGTGGCGGGGGCTGGGGATGTGAACAGTGATGGTTTCGCTGATGTCATCGTCGGCGCCCCCAACGCCGATAACATCAGCCGCTTCAACTCGGGGTCGTCGTATGTTGTGTACGGATCAGCCTCCCGTGCGACGCCCGTGGATTTGAGCAATCTAGGTTCGGCTGGATTCCGCATTGATGGCGCAGCCACCTCCGATCAGAGCGGTTTATCGGTGGCGGGGGCGGGGGATGTGAACAATGATGGTTTCGCTGATGTCATCGTCGGCGCCCCTTACGCCGATAACAACAGCCGCTCTAACTCGGGGTCGTCGTATGTTGTGTACGGATCAGCCACTCCCACGACGCCCGTGGATTTGGGCAATCTAGGTTCGGCTGGCTTCCGCATTGATGGCGCCGCCGGCGACTTCAGCGGCTGGTCGGTGGCGGGTGCGCGGGATGTGAACAATGATGGTTTCCCTGATGTTGTTATCGGCGCCCCATTCGCCGATAACAACAGCCGCGCTAACTCGGGGTCGTCGTATGTTGTGTACGGATCAGCCTCTCCCGCCAACCTGGATTTGAACGCGTTGGATTCGGCGGCTGGCTTCCGCATTGATGGTGCCGCCGCCGCCGACTTCAGCGGCTGGTCGGTGGCGGGGGCTCGGGATGTGAACAATGATGGTGTCGCTGATGTCATCGTCGGCGCCCCTTACGCCGATAACAACAGCCGCTCCAACTCGGGGTCGTCGTATGTTGTCTACGGATCAGCCACACCCACGACGCCAGTGGATTTGAACAATCTAGGTTCGGCTGGGTTCCGTATCGATGGCGCCGCCGGCGACTACAGTGGTTTTTCGGTTGCGGGTGCGGGGGATGTGAACAATGATGGCGGCGCCGATGTCATCATCGGCGCGCCCAGCGCCGGCAACAACAGTCGCTCCAAATCGGGGTCGTCGTATGTCGTGTACGGGGAGGCCCCGGCCCCAACCCCACCAACCCCACCAACCCCAACCCCCGACCCCGTCGCCCAGTTCCCGCTTGATGGTTGCGTGACGAAACCATTGAAGATCCCGTTGACGGGCAAGCGCCAACTCACCAAGAGCAACTGCGTGACCAATGCCGGGCAGAACGTGAAAGTGCGGGTGAAAGGGAAACTCAACCGCGGCGACGTGCGCTACTACCGAGTGATCCGCAAGAACAATGGCCGGACTCTCATTAAGACCTTCGGCAACCCGCTGCGCCTGACAATCACGTGGAAAGCCGCCGCTACCGGTGACTACGCCGCCTACAAGACCACCAAGCGCTACACCACCAAGTGACAGGTCACCAAGCGCTCTGAAGCGATCTTGCACACGATCAGTATCGATCATCGCAATACGTCCGGGGTTGGTACCGAATGAACTCTTCCCCGTATTCGTAGGCACCATCGGATGACGTGATCATTCGATCCTGGACGTCCGACTGAGCTGCTAGGCGAGCTGTTCATTCTGGTTGCATAGTTCAACGCAACCAGAATGACCAGACGTCCACCACGCTCCACCCGATGCCCTTAAGTGTGCGGATGCACGGAGCAATCGCCCGCTAGCGGCATCCCGATCTTGGGAGGCAATGAGGTTGTTCAACGGGCATCATTTGACCCGTGAATCAAGTTGCGAGTCAGCCACCCGGTTGGTACCCGGACCCAGCAGGTGCACCCTGGTGGCGATGGTGGGACGGCAATTCGTGGTCTGACGCGTACGCGCCGTTCAGCGTGAAGAGGGAACCGTCGCCTCCGTCAATAAACTACGCCGCCTGGCTCGTCGGGATCTCCCTCGTCCTGCAGCCGCTCGGGATGGTGGTTCGGATGGCATTCCCTCAAGGTGAGATCGTGGTTCCGATTTCGATAGCCCTCACTATCGCGGCACCTATAGCGGCGATGGTCGCATCGGTTGTAGGTGTCCGTGCGTGGCTGGCCGCGCGCAAGCAGCCAGGTACGGAACCGTCAGTTGGAGTGATTGTCGTGACCGTATTTGCGCTCACGGCAGCGGTTATGACGGTTGGATATCTGCCGGTCTACCCATTCGTATTCCCGTAGCCCGTCGTGATGGCCGTTCACCGTCTGCTGAACATCTCGAATGCGCGGATGAAGACTGGAATCATCAAAAGGAGGTAGGTAACCACCCCGATCGCCGCGAGTGCGGCAACGATTCTCCGCACTCGCAGTGATGCCTCTGGGACCGCACGAACCACTGTGGTTCCAGAGAAGCGGTCGTGCCACGCCAACCCATCTCGATTCCAGAGTACCGCCAGGCAGCTGAACAGAAGGACGCCAAAGGTCGCAAAGCCCACCACCTCTCCGGCAGCGCCGGGAACCATCCCTGGAGCGCCGAGGAGGATCGCGAAGACACTTGCCCTCCGGGCAAACGAGCCGTTCATGTCTGTAGCGGGTACCTCGATCTTCAGGCCCACTAATTGCATCCCTGGCGTAGCTCCCCAACGCCTTGCGGTCGCGAACTGATAAGCGAACCACGTTCCGGTCAGTAGTGCCCCGGTGCACACGGTGAGCCAAATTGGGTCGTCTTCGAGCAGCCGTTGAGGGGTGCCGATGATCGCGGAGGCAATTCCAAAGATCAGGCAGTCGACGAAGAATCCGAGCACCCGCCGTCCGAATTCGTTGTGCACTGGACTCGGCGGTGGAGCCGTTGCTACGTAGTCCGTCCATTCTCTGCCGTCCCAGTAGCGCAAACTCCCGCCGCCATCTGGACTCGGATACCAGGCTGGGGGAGGAGCGTCACTAACCACGCACGCAATGTAGCGAACGAGCGGGGTGTCAGACGATCTTCATTTCGGAAACGACTGCCGAGGCAGCACATCTAACGGATGGCGGACCGACGTCCAGGTTGGGCGCCGCGCTGGTGAGAGATGCTCTTTGGTTGTCAATTCAGACTCGGGCAGCCCTATGCGAACGGAATTCTTGAGGCGGCAGCGGCAGCGGCAGCGGCAGCGGAGCGTCGCGGACCAGTGGGCCGTCGTCCAAACCTCGACTGACCCAATACTGTGTCGCAGCTCAAATCGTTCCCGCCTGGCCCTAGTCAACGGTCGTACCGCGGTACTACTATTGGCGGATGGCCACCGTAACCAAGAAGTCACATTCGTTTGATGCTGAGTTGTACGACCAGATCGAAGACGTCGCGAAGGCCGAGGGAGTTACCCCGTCAGCGCTACTCGCGGAGGGGGCGCGCATGGTGTTGCTCATTCGTAGTGGCCTTCAAGGAGTCGCCACGTGGGAAGCCGCGAACTCTGCTCTGACACCTGAGGAACTGGCGGCTGCCGATCGCGAACTTGATGCGATTGGTGTGCCCGCCGAATGACGGGGCTCGTCTATGACACCGGAGCGTTGATCGCAGCGGAGAACAACGACCGCAGGATCTGGGCATTGCACAAACGCGCACTGGAACGGCGCACAGCGCCCATCGTTCCTGCAGGAGTCCTCGTTGAGGCTTGGAGGGGCAATAGTCCGATGCTGGCGCGATTCCTTGCGGGCACTCAACTTGAAGCGCTCAGCGCAGATGCTGCACGGGCTGCTGGCGTGCTTTTGGCCAACACCGCCGATCATGGTGTGGAAGCGGTTGACGCGATGGTGGTTGAGGTCGCTCTCCGTCGCGGTCATGCAGTACTGACGAGCAACTATTCAGACATCAGCGCGCTCGCCGATTCAGCAAACCGCTCCCTCGACATCATTTCGACCTAGGGGTGCCTTCCGTGGGCGACTTTCCACCGCATCAGAACGCTCTTGTTTGGGTGCCATCGCCAGTTGCCGCAGGTGACTACATGACGGAGCCTAGGCAGGAATTTCGCAGATGATCCGGAGATTCTTGAGCACGTCGGTGTAGGGCTCGACGGTCCTTCTCGCAGGCTTCTTCATTTGGCCCGGCGTCGCAGCATCGCTCCGAGGTGAGGTGCGAGAGCGCCTGGTTGGCTATCGATGACAAGAACCAGGCAGTCGTTCACGGTTCTGCGCTACATCTGCCGAAGCTCCTGCACTACATCCGCCGAAGCCTCTACGCTACATCTGCCGATTCAAAACCGGCTACGGCCGGTCGCAATCACCTACCTGCGGGGGCAGGTGAATTGACCTGCGATGCGCAACGCGTCTCTGTCGCCTTTGCCGAGGTGGGCTTGTCCGGCAATCTCCGGGTACATCAACTCGGAGTGTGAATCGACGTGATTGAGCCCGAACGCGTGGCCCAACTCGTGCAGGAGCGTGGAGTGCAACACACCGCTGTCAAGTTTGTCGTCGTAAACCGTGATGTTTGCGCCGTAAATGTGTTGACCAGAGCCGAATCCCGCCGTGACAGTTTCTGTGCACGCGATCGTCTCGGCATCGTCGCAGCCTTCGAGCTTGTTGGTCTTTGAAGGCATGGCCTTCCACTGCAAGAAGATCGTGTTCTCAGCTGCCGCAGCAGGGACTGTGTCCGCGTACTCCACGGTAACTGGGACGCCGGTCAGTTCAGAGATCTCGGCGGCCGCTTGGCGCACGGCCTCCTTGCCGTTCGCGGGCATTCCGTTGCGGGCGACGAGCAGCGTGAGTCCGTCGCAAGCGATCCAACGGGTTGGCGCTTCACCGCCGCCTTGCGCGGGAATGGTCGAGATGAACGAATACGGATGTGCGCCACCTCGTTCAGTCTGAACGGATGGCGGTGTCGGCACAGTCAGCATGTCGACTGCTGCGACACCACCGGCCACTGTGAGAAGGCCGAACGCCAGAGCTCCGCCACCGATTGCCGTCATCGCTAGACGCTTCATTCGTTCCCCCATCGATCAGTACGCCGTGGTGCGCACGCGAAGAATTCTCCTTCGCTGTCATGCCCAAGAGATGATGTTGAGAAACGCAGATTCCCTTTGTTTCCAGGTGATCTGGCCAACAATCCAGACAGGGGTCGAAGCGTCACAACGGCCTAGTCCAATTGGGCAACCCGAGTCAGGAGTCGACCGCCCAACGTCAACAACAGGGCTGGGTTAGCCCGTAGTAGTCCACACGACATCAGTTGGGCAGGCCCTCTTCTTCATGATCTTGTGTGACTTTCGTGGTGCGCTGAAGCACGACTGATACCCCGAGGGGATGTCGATCGCGCTGACCCATACTCGCGGACTGCCTGGGGTGAACCCCGCCACCGACAACGAGACTTCGTCTCCAAGACCGACCATTCCGGACTTCATGTCGCTCAGCGCGCGGATTGCTGTGGCGGTACTGATCTTTGAGTAGTTGATGCGCTTCAGCCGAAAGTCGTTGAAGAAGTCGCCCCGCAATTTGTAGGGCCGGAAGGTCAAGGTGCTGATTATCAATGCACCCAACTGGCCGACCGCGTTGGCGATCTCTTGGCCCAACGGCGGCGCGGCAAGCAGTTCAGCGGGTGCATTGTTCTGCGCGATGGTCTGGGCAACCACGCGTTCATGGTTCGGAAGCGCCCGGCGCTTCGACGACTTTCCGTCTGCGTTGTAGATGGTCGCGGTGACTCGTTCTCCTCGCTGCACGATGGCAAACAGCATCCCGGACCACCTCGTGCGCTGCTTGGTCCACAGCACTCTGGCGGACTCAGTATCGGCGCGATGGACTGCGCCAAATGGACCGAGCATCTCCTCGATGAGTGCGAAACCGCGCTCTGCGTCCGCGGTCGTTGCGGCCCGGTGCTCGGTGACGGCCAGGGTCTGAAACCAGGTCTTGCTTGTGATGTGGGTGACCGTAGGCTTTGCTGAATTTGGGCTTCCAAACTTGATGTTCGACGCGGAATAGGCGCGCGCGACCGTGCCCTGCGCCTTGAGTTCAACCGGCCTTTCGCGGGTGATCTTCCCTCGTAGCCCAATGCTTAGGGGAGTCACGACAGATGTGACCGATTGCCCTTGGATCGCTGGGTCGACGCTTGGGGAGGTAGCCACGACTCGCCCAAACGTCGGATTCAACGCAGGCAGGTGGACACCAACGACGCCGGGCGCTGACCGATGATCCACGCCAGCAGCGTGAGCAGGCCCGATCGCCGTTCCAGCCAAGATCGCTACGCACGCAACCACAGCCGGTGCACGCCCAAGTACCCGCATCAAGATCCCTTCAATTTCACCCAAACCGGTGGAGATCATTTCACGGTCCGCGGCATGTTGTCGCGATGAACGATCTTCGACCGAAAGGCAGGTATCCTAGTCCTCATTGTGGCATCGAGAGGTGTCAGGAATTGCGCCGAGTTGACCAGCGCGATAGCCCGCCCGCCCTGCTACGAGCACAAGTGACTCTCACCCCGGATGCAGTCGACGAGCCCGGACTCAAGCGGCCATACTGCAGGAATGGGTGCCAGATTTAAAGTGCTTCCAGTCGAACGTCAGGGGCCGTTGACCTATGAGGCCGTCGGGTCGTCATTGTCTGATCAACTGCCGCATGGCTTTCGACATGTGCACGTGCGCGAACTCGTCAGCAGCGAACCGTCTGACCTCGATCGACTCGGCGATGCCCTGATGAGTTGGCAAATGCACGCGCGCTGTTTGAAAGTGCAGGCTTCCGGTGGTGTGGAGGTGGGGGCAACTGTTTCGCTGCGTCCCTCGGCGCTACCGGGGGTAGCCGCCGACTGCATGGTGGTTGCTGTGGTCGACGAACCAGAACGCACCGGCTTCGCATATGGAACGTTGGCTCGCCATCCAGAGTGTGGCGAGGAGGCCTTCATCCTCGAGCGATCGGCCGTGGGAGTGCACCTTTCGATCACGGCCTTCTCAAGGCCGCACACGCGAATCGCCCGGCTGTCCGGACCGGTTGGGCGAGCCGTCCAAACTCATTTCACCCGACGCTACGTCGACGCGATGCGCAAGATCAGCGCTGGCTGATAGCGGGACCACGCCGCAACCTGAGGGCACCCATGCCTCGATGATTCTCAACGTTCGAGTCCCAGGAATGCGCGGCACTCCACCTGTTCCAGTGATCCAACTCATGATCTTGCGTGGTTTCTGTGCCCGTAGTTGCGGGAAAACCTAGTGAGATCACTCGTGACGAACGGAGCACCAATGGGTTTGACCAGCACTGCCACGCAGCCCGATTCGGCCACCCCTCCGACGAAGCGTCGCGCGTGGATTTGGCTCACCAGTGTTGCCGCGTTGCTGGCACTCATCGGAGCTGTGTTCGGGGTGTTCACCGTCGCGAACAGCGCCATCCCCAACACGCAGTGGACTGCTCCGGGTACCGCTGCGGTTTCACTCGAGCCCGGAACCTACATGGTGTGGCAAAAGACCGGATCGACTGTTTCGGCCGGACCGCTATCGGTGACGCAGAATGAGAAGCGGTCGGTCAAGGCCGAGGATGTCTCGGTCATCGGGAGCGCGGGACCGGTGTCAACCGAGAGGGCGTACGGGTCCAACAGTTCAGAATCCGCATCCTGGGGCGGCACGAACTACACCGGGGTTGCACGCTTTGACGTCACCAATCCGGGTGACTACGCGATCACTGTCGCTGGAAGCGATGCTGACCAGGTAGCAGTGTCGGCAAGCACACTTGAGGTCATGAAGCGGTTGATTCCCACCGCGCTGCTGATGTTGGTCGCACTGCTACTCGCGGGATTCACAGGATTCAGAGAACTGGCCGCCTACCGCGTTCGCACAAAGAACCAGGCCCCGAAGTCGCCTCCAGCAAGCGTTGGGCGCTGGGCATGCGACCCCTATCGAGCCGCCGACTACCGATGGTTCGATGGCCAGAACTGGACCGGCCACACCTCGAATTACCGCCAGCCCTAACTGCCTCACTTCCGGACCTTCTAGCCATGCCATCTCGGCAGCCCACGGCAGCGGTTGGTCGTAGGGACTCGGGATCCGCGCCCAATGGGCACGTGATGCTAGCAAAGTGCTAGCATCACGGCTATGGCAACTATCTATGTTCGCGACGTTCCCGACGATGTTGCAGCCCGATTGGCAGCTGTCGCCAAGGAGCAGAACACGTCCGTTCAGGCTCTCGCACTCCAAGAGTTGACGGCGTTTGCACGGCGATCACAGAAGTTGGCTGCTTTGAATGCGATGCCCAAGTTCCGCGTCGACCGGGAGACTGTGCTCGCCGATATCGCTGAAGGACGCAACGCTTGATTGTTGTCGATGCCTCCGCGGTGGTTGAAGCGATGTCAGGCGACGAGCAAACCCGCTCGCTGCTGGTGGAGAACAACATCGCTGCGCCGCACTTGCTTGATACCGAAGTGATCCATGTCATCCGCAAGCATCTACAACGCAGAGCAATTTCCTTGCGCGTCGCGAATGAAGCCGTTTCGTTTCTCCACGCCTTCGAGATTGAACGAGTCGCAACGGTCGCGCTCAACGACGCCATTTGGGGAATGCGCGCCAACTTGACGTCGTATGACGCCACCTACGTCGCCCTCGCCCAGCACCTTGACGTCCCACTCCTCACAGGGGATCGCCGAATGGCGAAAGCGGCACGACGGTACTGCCAGACGATTGTGATCGATTGAGGGTGCCTGCCGACTGCCGTGGAGCGATGCCATCTTCGAAGAATTACACCAGTCAGAAGTCGCAAAGCTCGGCCACTGTGGACCACCTAGAGTCGTCGCGATCGAAAGCGCGGATTCGCTGGAAATCAACTGCGCAGTGCGCCGTTCGATGAGTCAGAGACTCGGGTCGAAGGGGCCGTCTATGACACGGTCGGAACTTCTCGATCAACTCGTCGCGCGTTATGGGATGGTCGGCGTGTACCGCCAACTCGCGAATCATCTGTAGCTGCCCGGCGCGCACGGGAACGCGTCGTTCTTCTTGGGATCCACGCGCCTTACTGATTCACCGTGTCTGAATCCCACGTCACGCTGTCGGAGAGGTGCGCGGGGAACGCCTCCAGACCAGGATCGGCAAGGATCGCCTCGATGAGTTCGGCGCTTCCGCCGACGTAGGTCGAGGCAAGATCGATATCGGTGGAGATCAGCCAGGCTTCGTCATCGGGCCACCAAATGTTGGGAGCCTCAGTTCCTTCAAGGGGGCGGTCGTTGACACCGAGCACGTGCTGCGTGAACGTCGGCGCGATCGAAAGTGGTGCGTTGAACATGTAAAACTCGCGATCAGGGATGGTGAAATTCTCGGGAAGCAAAGTGACGGGCGGCACCGCAGCGACGCGGGACTCTCCTTGAGGTTTGAATAGCGCAGCGGCAGCGGTTTGTGCGAGTGACCTCATAAAGCCCGGTGTCTTGGCTGTCTGCTCACTAGTGAGCGTGAGTTCTTGGATGGCTCCTTCGTGAAACTCGGCGTATCCATCCCACACTCCAAAGCTGCAGGAATCGGCGCGCTCGGTCGCCCGAGTCAGGTGCGGCAATAGGCATACGAACTGGTCCGCTGAGAGGCCACCGAGCGGTTCGTCGTCGTCGGTCGGCCGAGGCCCGTTGGTGGCGGCGGTTGGTTTCAAAATTGCCGGCACTTGAGCTAGCCGGTGGACCCGTCGACCGGACCACTGCGCAACCTGACCCCACGAAACACTCTGTTCGCCATCGGGGCTCCAGAAGGGGTGCAAGATTCGCGCGTATGCGGCGAATCCGTCCGGCAACATCCGCGCAAGTTCGCCGGAATGACCATGTTCAGGCGGACGCCAATCGCTGACAATGCGACGCATTTAGGGCTCCCTTCAG
>CAUJEJ010000040.1 GCA_963169255.1 Actinomycetota bacterium
CCTGTTTTCAGGGCCTCGTGGGTGTGGCAAGACGTCGAGTGCGCGCATCCTTGCCCGCTCGCTGAACTGCGAGCAAGGTCCAACATCCACGCCTTGCGGCGTCTGCAATAGCTGCGTAGACCTCGCGCCGAACGGTCCAGGTTCCATCGATGTGATCGAACTCGACGCAGCAACGCACGGCCTCGTGGACGATGCCCGCGACCTGCGCGAGAAGGCTGTCTACGCCCCCGCCAGCAGCCGCTACAAGATCTACATCATCGACGAGGCCCATCAGCTTGGGCCGGGGGCGGCGAATGCGCTCCTCAAGCTGGTCGAAGAACCGCCTCCGCATCTGCGCTTCGTCTTCGCAACGACAGAACCCGACAAGATCATTGGAACCATCCGGTCCCGGACGCACCACTACGGATTCCGGCTAGTGCCTGCGCGCACTCTGCAGACCCACCTCGCGAGTATTTGTGCGCAGGAGGAGTTCACAGCTGACCCCGCAGCGCTTGCCCTGGTGAGTCGGGCCGCGGGGGGATCGGTTCGTGACTCGTTGTCGATCCTGGGTCAACTACTCGCGGGATCAGGCCCAGAGGGACTAACCTACGACGAGGCTGCCGATCAACTGGGGGTGACTGACTCGGCGCTGATCGACGAGGTCGTTGCTGCCATGGCCAACTACGACGGCGCCGCGATGTTCAAGCTGGTCGACACCGTGGTCGAAACGGGCCACGATCCGCGGCGCTTCGTCACCGACCTGCTGGAGCGTCTCCGCGATCTGCTGATCGTTGCCGGGGTGCCGGACGCCGCCGAGGCCGGACTCATCGATGGCCCCGACGAACGGGTCGAGGAGCTCCGCGGGCAGGCGTCGCAGTTCGGCCCTGGCGCTCTCACCCGGAATGCGGAACTCGTCAGCAAGGGACTCTCAGAACTGAAGGGTGCGACGGCACCGCGTCTGCAGCTAGAACTCCTTGCAGCTCGGTTGGTCTTGCCCGCGGCTGACGCCGGCCAGGACACACTGGTTGCACGGCTGGAAAAGCTCGAACGGTCACCGGTCGCTGTTGTTTCATCGGCTGCGACCGCCCCAGCGGCGACGGCCCAGCCACCATCGCAGACCTCGGAATCCGCACCCGCACCCGCACCCGCACCAGGCCCTGCGCCGCAGGCTAAGCGGCCACCCGCGAAACCAGCGAGCCAACCATCCCGCATTGACGCACCGCCAGCACCACCTCGCCTCTCCCAGGTCGCGCCGTCCACGTCGACAGCACCTGACGAGGTCAAAGCCACGGATCAACGTGAACCTGAGCGCCCGGAATCAACAGACGCTCCCGCCCCTGCCAAACCGCCTGCGCCACCTACCTCGAATGCCGCCGCTGCGCCTGCCGGGGCCGGGGCCTCCATCGAGCAAGTACGCGCGCTGTGGCCGTCCGTCCTCGATGAAGTCAAGCTCAAATCTCGCGTGGTCTGGATGTTGCTCGTTGAGGCTCACCCGCTCTCCGTTGAGGACGGCGTTGTTGTCGCCTCCCACGAGAACGTCGGTACCGTCAAACGGTTCTCGCAGAGTTCCGGTCACGACGAGACGATCGCTGAAGCGACGAAGGCCGTCATCGGTACACCGCTGCGAGTGGAGTTGGTGATTGGAGATGGCGCAGTTGCGTCACCTCGCGATGCCGGTTCGTCAGCGCGAGCAGGGGCCGGGTCGGTTGTCGGCGCGCCGGCTCCCGAGCACCAAGTGGAAGACGTCACCGAGAGCGTCGACCTCGACGAAGTCGCCGGGATCGACCTACTCGCGCGTGAACTTGGCGGCGTCAAAATCACCGAATACGACGAGGGCTAGCAGCGATGTTCGACGGTGCAATTGCAGATCTGGTGACCGAGCTAGGGCGGCTCCCCGGCGTGGGCCCAAAGAGCGCGCAACGGATTGCGTTCTTCATCTTGCAGTCGGAGGAGGAAGACGTACGCCGTCTCGCCGATTCGATGATTACCGTGAAGGAGAAGGTCCGCTTCTGCTCCGAATGCGGCAATGTCAGCGAGGAAGAACGCTGCCGAGTGTGCGTTGATGACCGCCGGGATCGTTCGATGATCTGTGTCGTCGAGGAGCCGAAAGACATCGTCGCGGTGGAAAAGACGCGCGAATACCGCGGGCTCTACCACGTGCTTGGCGGTGCCATCAGCCCGATTGATGGGGTTGGCCCGGATGACCTGCGGATCCGCGAACTCATGACTCGCCTCGCAGATGGCCGAGTTGCCGAGGTGGTGATCGCCACCGATCCGAACCTTGAGGGCGAGGCAACAGCGACCTACCTCGCCCGCCTGTTGGGTTCGATGGATATCGCCGTTTCACGCTTGGCCAGCGGATTGCCTGTCGGTGGTGACCTCGAGTACGCCGACGAAGTAACCCTAGGCCGCGCCTTCGCCGGTCGTCGCCGGATCGAGCCCTAGCCACGCGCTTCCCCCGTCCACCCCAGAATCCCCCACCGCCGCTCCTCCTCCAACAGGTAGACTCGCCCCAGGTTTTGACGTTGAGTGTGGGGTTGTTGGGGCCTAGACGGCCGTTTGGACCCCAACAACCCCACACTCAACGCATCGGTACGCAACGAGTGAGTCAAGACCACCAACCGTGAGGCGCAGTAGGTGCGCCCGGACCGTCGTCGCAATGTGGAGCTGTGAATGGGCCTGGTCGTCCACAAGTACGGCGGATCTTCCGTTGCCGACGCGGCGAGCGTGCGGCGGGTTGCCCAACGCATCGTTGAGACAGTCAAGAACGGTGACGACGTTGCTGTCGTGGTCTCGGCGATGGGCGACACCACCGACGAGCTGATCGATCTCGCCGAGCAGGTTTCACCGAACCCGCCCGCGCGTGAACTCGACATGCTCCTGACCGCTGGCGAACGAATCTCGATGGCCGTCCTCGCAATGGCCATTGCTGACCTTGGCTACCAAGCCCGCTCGTACACCGGCTCGCAGGCTGGCTTCATCACCACTGCCGCGCACGGATCGGCGAAGATCATCGATGTCACGCCAGGCCGCATCACCGAGGCCATCGCTGACGGCGCGATCCCCATCGTCGCGGGCTTCCAGGGCGTCTCACAGGACACCAAGGACGTCACCACCCTCGGCCGCGGCGGTTCCGACACGACCGCCGTCGCGCTAGCCGCAGCGTTGAATGCTGATCGCTGTGAGATCTACACCGACGTCGACGGCATCTTCTCTGCCGATCCGCGGATCGCGCCAAAGGCCAGGAAAGTTCCGGTCATCACATACGAAGAAATGCTCGAACTCGCAGCCAACGGTGCCAAGGTGCTGCACCTTCGCTGCGTGGAGTACGCCCGCCGGTCCGGTATGCCGCTGCGCGTGCGATCGTCCTTCAGCGACTCGCTGGGGACCCTAGTTACCTCGTCGTATGAGCTTGAAGGAGTTGCCGTGGAAGCGCCAATTATCTCCGGAGTCGCCCACGATCTGGCCGAGGCCAAGATCACCATTGGCGGTGTCCGCGATGAACCGGGGCGTGCGGCGGCGGTCTTCGAACTGCTCGCCGATGCCGAGGTGAACCTCGACATGATCGTCCAGAACGTATCGGCGGCGGGACTCACTGACATCACCTTCACGCTGCCGATGTCCCACGGCGACATCGCCCTTGCGGTCTTGCGTGAGAACAAGGGCAACATCGGATTCGAAACTCTCGCCTACGACGACAAGGTCGCGAAGGTCTCGCTAGTCGGTGCCGCGATGCGCTCACACCCGGGTGTCTCAGCGACGACGTTCCGTGCGCTCGCGGATGCCGGCATCAACGTTGAAATGATCTCGACGTCGGAGATCCGCATCTCCGTCGTCACGCGCGCTGAGGACGCAACTCGCGCCGTGCAAGCAATCCACACCGCCTTCGGTCTTGATGCCGATGGTGAAGCCGTCGTCTACGCAGGGACAGGTCGATGAACGCCGAAGCACGCGCAGGTAAGCCCACACTGGCAGTCGTCGGAGCCACCGGCGCGGTCGGCACCGTCATGTTGGAGTTGCTGTCCACTCGCATCGACGTCTGGGGCGAGATCCGACTCGTCGCCTCCGCTCGCTCTGCCGGTAAGAAGTTGATGGTTCGTGGCGAAGAGGTTGAGGTGCAGGCTCTCGCCCCCGAGGTCTTCGACGGCGTCGACGTCGCGATGTTCGACGTGCCCGACGAGGTCTCTGCCCAGTGGGCGCCAATCGCGGCCGCTCGTGGAGCAGTAGCCGTCGACAACTCAGGTGCGTTCCGCATGGAGCCCGACATTCCGCTCGTCGTTCCCGAGGTGAATCCGGGCGCAGCTGCTAACCGTCCACGCGGCATCATCAGCAACCCAAACTGCACGACTCTGTCGATGATCGTGGTGCTTGGTGCCCTGCACCGGCGCTACGGGCTCAAGGAGATTGTCGTCGCGTCGTACCAGGCTGCCTCTGGCGCGGGGCAGGCGGGAATCGACGAACTCCGCGAGCAAATCGCCGCTGTCGCTGCCGACGGAACCGTTGGCGAACGTCCCGGCGACGTGCGTCGGGTGATCGAGTCCGGTGGTTCGTTCCCCGCACCGCTGGCGCTCAACGTCGTCCCGTGGGCGGGTTCACTCAAGCAAGGCGGCTACACCTCAGAGGAACTCAAGGTTCGCAACGAGTCCCGCAAGATCCTCGAGCTTCCTGATCTGAAGGTCGCTGCCACCTGCGTGCGCGTACCGGTGATCACGACCCACTCCCTCGCTGTCCACGCGGTGTTCGAACATGAAGTGGATCAGACGGAGGCGCAGGAACTTCTTCGCCAGGCCGAGTCCGTGGTCTTGCTCGACAACCCGGCGAACCTCGAGTTCCCAACGCCAATCGACGTTGTTGGCACCGACCCCACCTACGTTGGTCGGATCCGCAAGTCGATCGACGAGCCGAACGCACTTGACCTATTCGTCTGCGGCGACAACCTGCGCAAGGGCGCGGCCCTCAACACCGCCCAGATCGCCGAGCTCCTCGCAGCCGAGTTCACCAACTAGCCGACTGGTTGTCCCGCATCAAGGCAAAGCGAAAGGCCCGGTGCGTCTCGCGCACCGGGCCATTTCGACTTCGCCAGCACGCTTGGGGGGAAGCGCTGGCCTGATGAAGGGAAACCCTTCGACGAACACGTGGGGGAACGTGACGCCTTGTGTTCTTATTGTTACCAATAGCTACGAAGAAGGAAACCCCCGGTTAGGCGGTTCACCCGTTTGGGTGCGTGTCAAAGCCGGGTCTCCCACGAATCTGCGCCTTGTAGTTCCGACTCCAGCGTGCTTAGTATCCGAAGCATGAGGCTCCACGCACGCACTCTGCTCATTGGCACGCTCGCGATTCCGCTCGCCTGTCTAGGGACGCTTCCTGCAGGTGCCGTCGAGGGTGCTGACCCCGTGGTTGTGCGGGTGACTAAAGCGGACCTAGGCAACAGTTGGCAGCGCGGGTGCCCGGTGAAGCCCAAGAAGTTGCGCGCGATCGACATCAACTTCATCCACTACAACGGAACGGTCCAGCGCGGACGCATCATCGTGGCGAAGGTTGCCGTCAAAGCCGCTCGGGAAGCACTCGTTGCTGCATATGACGCCGACTTCAGATTCAACTCGATGATCCCCGTGCAGGCATTCAACTCCTCCGACAACAAGTCGATGCGGGCCGACAACACCAGTGGATTCAGCTGTCGAAAGCTACCCGGAACGAGCCGTTGGAGCGCACACGCGCTAGGGCAGGCCGTCGACATCAACCCGCGGCGCAACCCACACGTCTTTCCGAACAAGCTATTGCCTGGCAACGCCAAGAACTACGTACAGCGCCAGCCACAGCAACTCGGGATGGTCTATAAGAACAGCGTCATTACGAAGGTGTTCAAGGCACACGGCTGGACGTGGGGTGGCGGGTACCGGAACAGGGACTACCAGCATTACTCCAGGCCGGGGCATTTGTTGCGGATAGGGGTGGTGCGGCCCCTGGTCTTAAATCCCACGAGTCGCTTTTGTCTGGGGTTGAGACGTTGGGGATTCCTCGGTGGTCTTTGGTGGGTGGCGGGAACCGTCGGGCGCTGCGCGCCCTCCTCCCAAATCCCACGAGTCAGAGCCGACCAAATTTGAGGGGTGGCGGGAACCGCCGCGCTCGCTATCGCTCGCAAGACGCGGCTCCCAAATCCCACAGCCTGATTAACCAAAAGTGCTGAGGGGCAACGCCCCACAGCACATTTGGTTTGTCGGGGTGGCGGGATTTGAACCCACGACCTCTTCGTCCCGAACGAAGCGCGCTACCAAGCTGCGCCACACCCCGATGTTGCCAATGGCAACCTGCGGGAGTCTACCTCCCACCTGCACTGCCGCGTCGCGCTGGCTACTCGGTGTCCCTGCCGACGAGGGTCAACAGCGTTGCCTCCGGCGGACAAGCAAACCGGACTGGAGTCATCGGGTTGGTGCCGAGACCGGCCGAGACATGCAGCAGCGAGTTCCGATGATGGCTGAGCCCCTTAACCCGCGCGGGGTCCAAGTCACAGTTCGTCACCAGTGCCCCGTAGCCAGGAATCGCAACCTGTCCACCGTGTGTGTGCCCCGCCATGATCAGTTGCGCGCCGTCGTCAGCCATCGCGTCCAACACCCGCAGGTAGGGCGCATGGGTCACACCGAGCGCGAGGTCCGCCAATGGATCGAACGGTCCAGCAATCGGCTCGTAGTGGTCACGCTTGATGTGCGGATCGTCCACACCACGGACGTCGATCAAGCGGCCGTCGACCTTGATGTGGTCGCGCCGATTCGATAGGTCGATCCAGCCACCTGCTGATAGCGCGCCCTTCAGTTCGGCCCACGGCAAGTTCGGCTCGCCGCGATCGTGGTTCGTCGGATGCAACAAGTACGCGAGCGGATTACCGAACTTGGGTGCGTAGTAGTCGTTCGACCCCAGCACAAACGCACCTGGCACATCCAATAGCGGCCCGAGCGCCTCGACGAGCGGGTATACCGCGTCGGGATGAGAAAGGAAGTCACCGGTAGCCACTACCAAGTCCGGTTCGAGGTCGACCAGCGCGCGGATCCAGCCAGCCTTGGCGGTTTGCCGCGGCGTCATGTGGAGATCAGAAAGATGGAGCACCAACAGTGGCTCTGAGCCGGGCTCCAATACCGGAACAACGATCGACCTCAGCCGGTAAGAGCGAGCTTCAGCCAGTGAGTACGCGAGCACCCCCGCACCCAAAACTCCCGCCACTCCCAGGGTCTTGATCGCACGTTTTGCGTACAGGGAGTCGGCAACTGGCATGCCAACTATGGTTGCACGTTCGGATACGTGCGCGCCGGATCGTGGCCCGGTCGGGTTAGATAGAGCCATGACTGACTCTGCATTGAAGACCCAACTGCACTCGGACCTGACTGCTGCAATGAAAGATCGTGACCAGTTGCGCTCAGGCACAATCCGAATGGCACTGACGGCGATCACCAATGAAGAGGTTGCCGGAAAGAGCTCACGAGAGCTCACCGATGCCGATGTCATCACTGTGCTCACCAAAGAGGCGAAGAAGCGCCGAGAAGCCGCGACTGCCTATGACGAGGCAAATCGAGCCGACCTTGCGGACAAAGAACGTGCCGAGCTCGGTGTCCTGGAGGCGTACCTTCCGGCACAGCTCTCCGACGAAGAACTTGCTGGCATAGTCGCTGCTGCTGTCACCGAATCAGGTGTCAGCGGGCCGCAGGGTATGGGCGCGGTGATGAAGCTGGTCCAGCCGAAGGTTGCCGGTCGTGCAGACGGCGGACGAATCGCTGCCGAGGTCAAGCGTCAGCTCACGTCCTAGCCGCCGGTCAGCAAACGGGGAGCAGTTCATCCGGGTAGCACGACCCTCACTGCACCGTGAAGGCGATGATTCGGTCGTCTTGACGTCCGGGGTTCGCCCGGCCGTCGGTGTTGCTCGTCGTCACCCACAGCGTTCCGTCCGGAGCCGCGACAGGCGTCCGCAGGCGCCCGTACTTCTCGAAGAACAGTTCGTTCGGGCCGACGGGTTCGGCCGACGCGAGTCCGACCTGCCACAAGCGCTCGCCTCGTAGCGCTGCCAAGTACGCCCAGTCGTTGATGATCGCGAGTCCACTCGGCGAGGCTTCGGCAGTCGGCCACTGAACGTAGGGGTCGGTGAACGCGGGATCGCTGGCTGCACCTTCGTGAACGGGCCAGCCATAGTTCGCCCCTCGAGTAATGAGGTTGAGCTCATCGTGGGTTCGCTCGCCGAACTCACTAGCCCACAGCTGGCCCTGAGAATCGAACGCCAGACCCTGGACGTTGCGATGACCCAACGTCCAGACGGGCGAATCGCCGAACGGGTTGTCCGGCGCTGATGCCCCCGTTTCAGTGATGCGCAGGATTTTGCCAGCCAACGAACCGCGCTGCTGGGACCGTTCGCGCTCGCCTGCGTCGCCCGTGCCCGCGTAGAGGTAGCCATCGGGGCCGAACGCCAGTCGCCCACCGTTGTGATAGGTGCTGGCCGGAATCCCAGTGAGAATGGGCTGTGGCTGCCCGAGGCGCTGGCCATCCCATGACATCGACGCGATCCGGTTGTCCGTCCCGGTCGTGTAGTAGACGAACGCCTTCGCTGGCGAGGGACCTGGGGCCAGCACAATGCCGAGCAGGCCCTCTTCGCCGCCGTCAGTGTGCTCCACACCTGGAACGCTGCCCACAGTGCTCACGGTGGCATCGCCGCTTTGCTGAGGGACGACGCGTTTTACTGTGCCTGAGTCACGTTCGGTCACCAAGGCGGAGCCATCGGGCAGGAACGCCATCCCCCACGGGCTCTGGAGACCAGTGGCGATCACTCGTTGCTCCGCCACGACAGGCGTCCCGCTTGGTGTGCTCGAGGGGGAGCTCGTCGGTCCCGGTTGACTGCCGGCGTCCGATTGCCCGCACGCAGCCAGGCCGAAGCCAACGGCAGCCACAACAGCGAAGGTGAAGGAAGCGCGCATGCAACGAACCTAACCGGGGTTCGTTGTGGCGTCTAGCGGTTGTAGTACGGGTTGTAACGCTGGTAGCGGTCGGAGTTGTAACCGTAGCCGTTGCTGCTGCCATTGCGGTTGTAGCCACCGCGTCGAGCCTGCTGTAGGCCATTCTTGGCTTCGAGGTCGAACGACTCCGCGTTGCCGCCGAGCGCGCCTTGCATCGCGCTGCGCCAGATCGGTCCAGGGATCGAGCTGCCGTGGACCTTGCTGTAGTAGTTGCCACCGATTGTGACGTTCTGCATTGGGTACTTGAAACCACCGCGGGGATCGCCCGCCCAGACGGCTGCTGCGATGTCCGGGGTGTATCCGGCGAACCACACGGCAGCGTTGGAGTCAGTCGTACCCGTCTTACCTGCTGCGTCGCGACCGAGGGTCATGGCTTGGCCGGTGCGCGAGCCCGAGCCATCGATCACGCCGGTGAGGATCGCGGTGGTCGCATCGGCGACCTCACGGCTCACTGCCTTGCGGCAGGCACCGTCATTGGTGTAGAGCATCTGGCCCTCGAGGGACGAGACGGTCGAGACTGCGTGGGGCTTGCAGTAGACGCCGTGGTTGGCAAATGCCGCGTAGGCACCGGCGACCGACAAAGGCGAGACTTCCATCGAGCCGAGTGTGAACGACGGGTAGCGAAGCAGCGGCTCACCGTTGCCAAGCTTCACGCCCATGCGCTCGGCGATGTCGACGGTGCGGCAAAGTCCAGCGCGACGCTGCAGTTCAACGAAGTACGTGTTGACCGACATCGCTGTGCCACTCCACATATTGAACGTGCCAGAACCGGTCGAGTTGTTCACCGTGTAGCTAGGCTGGTTGAAGTTCTCACCGCAGCCCCAGTCGCCTGGTGCAAAGGTCTTGCGCTGAGGCGAAGAGATGTACTCAGTTGGGCTGATGCCCTTTTCGAACGCAGCAGCAAGGGTGAACGCCTTGAATACCGATCCGGCCTGCATCCCAATCGTGCCACCGTCCGCTGCATCCGCCGCGTAGTTGTAGGTGGTTACGCCGACGCCCTTGGTTCCCCAACGACGGTTCTGAGCCATGGCCAGGATGTCTCCGGTGCCTGGCTCGACCATCGCAATTGCGGCGGCCTTCTTGCTCGGATCCTTCGGCGGCACACGGCTGTCGACGGCTCGTTGCGCTGCGTCTTGGGCCTTGATGTCGAGCGCAGACTTGATGACAAATCCACCGCGCTTGACGAGGTCCTCGCGCTCGGTGACGGTTGCGCCGTACTTCTCGTCGTTCTTGATCTGGTTGATGATGAAGTCACAGTAGAACGGGTACTTACTTTGCGCGCAGCCGTTCTGCAGTTGGGTGGGGCGCAGGGTCTTGGCAATGGGAACGGCCTTGGCCTTCTCAGCCTCCGCGGGAGTGATGAACCCTTGCAAGGCCATGCGGTCAAGTACGACGTTGCGACGAACCTGGGCAAGCTTCGGGTTTTGCGTCGGGTCGTAGCCGACCGGTTGCTGCACAAGCCCGGCAAGCGTCGCCGCCTGCGGCAAGCTGACCTGCGAGGCACTCACGTCGAAGTAACGCTTCGCCGCAGCTTCAACGCCGTAGGCGCCAGCACCGAAGTAGCTGACGTTCAGGTAGCCCTCAAGGATCTGCTCTTTCGTCATTTCCTTTTCGATGGCCAGGGCGTAGCGCATTTCTTGCAGCTTGCGCCCGATCGTGCGGACGCGGGCGTCTTCGATCTGTTCTTTGGTTTTGGCGTTCGTGATGAGCTGGTTGCGTACGTACTGCATCGTGATCGTCGAGCTGCCCTGCTGCACGTCACCAGCCTGGGAGTTCGCTACCAGCGCTCGCCCAGCGCCCTTGAGGTCGACGCCGTTGTGCTCGTAGAAGCGCGCGTCTTCAGTGGCAATCGCGGCCTGCTGAATCATGGGCGAAATCTGATCGAGCGGCACCACGACGCGGTTCTCTGTGTACAGAGTCGCGATCCGGGTGCCGTCATTCGCGGTGATGTAGGAGCGCTGCGGCAGCGGTTGCGCCTGCAACTCACGCGGCAGCGAGTCGAACGTCATGGTGGCTTGGCGCGTGGCAAACGCGGCGGTGCCTACAAACGGCAGAGCCATGGCAGCGACAATTGCACCGGCGAGGGCGCTAATGAGTAAAAACTCACGAACACTCCGGGCCCGGTTTGGACCAGCGGGAGAAGAAGGCACGCCCATGAGACGAAAGGGTAAGCCGGAAAGTTTCGTTATGGACCATTTGGGTGCAATCGAATCCATGTGAGGTTCGTCAGTAGTCCAAATGAACTATCAAAATTGGTCAGTCCGGACCTTTTGATGAGCAGAGGGTGAACGTACGGTTACACGACGCATCACAACGCGCACAGCGTGCTTCCCCAGTGCGCACTCACCTGACGGAACTTTAGAACTGCCTGTGAAAGGTAACCATGAATTGGATGAATGACTGGCCAGCTCAAGCGGCGTGTCGGGGAACTGATCCCGACCGTTTATTCGTGCAGGGAGCAGCACAGAATCGAGCGAAGGCCATTTGTTTCGGCTGCCCAGTGCGTACCGAGTGCCTGGCTGACTCACTCGACAACCAGATCGAGTTCGGCGTCTGGGGCGGAATGACGGAGCGCGAGCGCCGTGCGCTTCTTCGTCGTCGGCCCGAGGTTCGCTCGTGGCGCACCCTGCTTGAGACCGCACGTCTCGAGCACACCCAGGGCGACGTTGTCGCGATCCCGACCCAGCAGGTCACGGCGGACGTTCGCGACCAGTCGGTCGATCTGCGCACCCGCACCTCGGTCGCCTAAGGCAAATCGCCTCGGCGCTGATTTCACGTCAACGAACCCCATCGCATACGTGCGGTGGGGTTCGTTGCGTCTGCGTTGTGTCGAATCTTCGAGGTTGCCGATGAAGGCGATGTGGCGTCAGGCCTGAGTTGCCAGGGCGGCGGCGACTTCGCGCAGGCCGTCCAGGTCGTGCACGTCACCAGCGAGCGCCGGAGCAGCCGCGGCGGGAACGTGTGGATGCGCTGCGCTAAACCGTTGCGCCAGACGGCGCTGGCGCTGCCCGTTCTGCACGCGATCGGCATGAAGTCGCAGCATTCCGGCCGTGAGCGGGTGTTCGTTGGCTTCGTCGAGTCGGTCGGCGGCAGCAACCGCTGTCTCGGCAGTGAGCTGCGGCAGCGGTACTTCTTGCACCCGATTCAGGATGAGCCCGGCAAGCGGCATGTTTTCTCCGGCGAGGCGTTCAACGAAGTACGACGCCTCGCGTAGCGCATCGCGCTCGGGCGCCGCAACGACTAAGAAGCGGGTATCCGGTGCCTGCAGCTGGGCGTAGGTGGCCTCGGCTCGCTGTCGGAACCCACCGAAGAGGGCATCAAAGGAGGCGACAAACGTCTGGAGGTCTTTGAGTACCTGCGCACCGATCAGCTTGGTGAGTGTTCCCGTCACCATGCTCATCCCGGCGCTCATTACCTTCGCGCCGAACCTGCCCGCGCCACGAGCGGGAGCGCTTAGCAGCTTCATCAACCGCCCGTCGAGGAACGAGCCGAGCCGTTTAGGCGCATCGAGGAAGTCCAGGGCCGAACGCGACGGCGGCGTATCGACAATGATGAGGTTCCAGGTGTCGGTCGCTTCGGCAGCCGCTCGCAACTGCCCGAGCTTCTCCATCGCCATGTACTCCTGCGTACCGGCGAACGAGCTTGAGAGCGCTTGATAGAAGGGGTTGTCCAGGATCTGTTGTGCTCGTTCCGGGTCGGACTGCGCCTCAACGATCTCGTCGAACGTGCGCTTCATGTCCAGCATCATCGCGTCGAGCGAACCGCCGTTGGAGGTGTCGACGTCGTTGACGGCACGCGGAGTGTTGTCGAGTTCGGTCAAGCCCATGGACTGCGCAAGCCGACGGGCTGGATCGATCGTCATCACGCAGACCTTGCGACCTCGTTCCGCGGCGCGGATACCCAACGATGCCGCGGTCGTGGTCTTGCCTACTCCGCCGGACCCGCAACACACGATCACGCGGACACCAGGGTCGTCGATGAGTGCATCGATATCGAGTACGGGGGTTCCCTCCGGCAAGGCAGGGAGCATCTGTGGTTCAGGCATCAGACGGCTCCCTGGTCGCGGAGCATTCGCGACATCGCGTACAGCGCACCGAGATCTATCCCGCCGCTCATCTCCGGCAGCTCGTAGATTGGCTGGTCGGTCGTGTCGAGGCGCTCGCGTTCGATCCGTTCCAACTCGATTCGCTGAGCATGTTCGGCAGCCTCGGCCATCAGCACCTTGCTCACGGTCGTTGTGTTGAGCTTGCGTGGCAGTCTCGCGGCCTCAACACCAGCCTTCACCTCGTCGAAGTCGAGGGTGCCGTCCAACGCGGCAGCAACACCATCCGGGGTTAGGCGGGGCCCGCGCATCATGTTGACGATGACGGCGCCGACCGGCAAGCGGCTCTCGTGCAGTTCCTGAATGCCATCGAGTGTCTCCTGGACAGGCATTTCTTCCAGCAACGTCACCAGATGCACCGCGGTTCGTGGCGAGCGGATCACCGCCATTACCGAGTCGGATTGCGACTTGATGGGCCCGACCTTTGCCAGCCCGGCGACCTCACTGCTGACGTTGAGGAAGCGTGCGATTCTCCCCGTCGGGGGCGCGTCCATGACGATGGCGTCATACGCGGGTTTACCGGCACGCTCACCTCGTTTGACCGCCTCGATCGCCTTGCCGGTCAGCAGAACATCGCGAACCCCGGGAGCGATTGTGGTGGCGAAGTCGATTGCTCCCAGTTTTCGGAGAGCGCTGCCTGCGCGGCGCATGTTGTAGAACATTTCGAGGTACTCAAGGAGTGCTGCTTCTGGATCGACCGCAAGCGCGAAGACCTCACCCCCATCGGGGGCAACCGCCACGAGGCGCTCCTCATAGGGCAACGGAGGCGTGTCGAAGAGTTGCGCGATTCCCTGACGCCCCTCGACCTCCATGAGCAGCACGCGCCGCCCGCCAGAAGCGAGCGCAAGGGCGAGGGCAGCGGCGACGGTCGTCTTCCCTGTACCGCCCTTCCCTGACACCACATGCAGGCGAACCTTGGGCCAATCCCCACCTCGCGCCGAACCTGGATTTGGTCGGTTCGCAGGGGAAGAGGGGGACACAGTTGCTCAGCGTATCTGGCGAACCAGTCGGTTTCGCGGGTGCGCGAGAAGCACTCGCAGGGCAGCGGGCCTAAAGTTGGCGACTATGACGACTTGGGAGTACCTCACCGCACCGCTGCTCATTCACAACACGAAGGCGATCCTCGACAACTTCGGCCTCGATGGTTGGGAACTCGTGCAAATCGTTCCCGGCCCCAATGCGGAGAACCTGGTCGCCTACTTCAAGCGGCCACGGGCCTAGGCACCCCAAATGTCGGGAGTTGAGGCGCGTCTGGCTGACCTGGGTCGACCTTTGCCCGTCGCACCCACCCCGCTGGCGGCTTACGTGCCCGCGGTTCGATCCGGGAATCTCGTTTTCACTGCTGGCCAATTGCCGATGGTCGGCGGAGAACTGCATGCCACCGGGCTTGTGAGCGGCGATTCAACCGACAGCGTCGTGGATGGTTGGATCATTGACGCAGGTCTCGTCGAACTTGAGGTTGCCAAGGAATGTGCCGCAATTGCGGTCTTGAACGCGCTCGCCGCGGTCAAGACCGTTGCGAACCTTGATGACATCGTCCGCATTGTGAAGCTCACCGGGTTCGTCGCGACCGTGCCAGGGTTCGCCGCACACCCGGGAGTCGTCAACGGCGCCTCCGAGCTTCTTGGTGCGGTGTGGGGGGATGCTGGAAGGCACGCCCGTTCGGCCGTTGGCGTCGCTAGCTTGCCGCTGAACGCTCCCGTCGAGATCGAATTGATTGTGGAGCTCGCGCGCGCAGATGGGTGAACGTTCGCAGCTATCGATGCCGCCCGAACTCGCCGCGCGAGCGCGGGCGCTCGTCGCTGCGGAGTCCACTGGCGACGTCAGCTGGACGCCGCCGCCAGTCCGTGATGCCGCGACTGTGGTGATGGTTCGCGACGACGTCGACGGACTTCAGGTGTACCTGCAGCGGCGAGTGCGCACGATGGCCTTCGCTGCTGGAATGCACGTGTTCCCCGGCGGCGCCGTCGAACCACAAGACGTGGTGGCTGCTGCTGCCCTCCTCGCCGGTCGAAGAGATGCCGCCTCGTGGCCGTTCGCCAGTCGCCCGAACGTGAGCCCAGGCGAAGACAACCTGGTGAACCGGGTTGCGGCCGTTCGTGAGACCTTCGAGGAGACCAGCCACGACCTTGGCGACCCGTTCCTGTTGGCCTACATCGGGCACTGGGTGACGCCGGCGGTCGAGGACCGTCGATTCGACACGAGGTTCTACGCCGCAGTTGTTTCTGGCGAGCACCATATACGTGAGAACTCCGGAGAATCGGACGCTGAACGTTGGGTGCGACCAGCTGATGCCCTTGCCGAATCGGCGGCAGGACGAATGCACATGTTGCCGCCAACAGTTGCGACGTTGGCTGATTTTGCCGCCGCCGCGGCACTGGGGGAGAACGCAGAGCAGGCGATCGCCTCAATCGCCACCCGACCAATTCGTCCCCTCATGCCAAGTCCGACCGCTGACCCAGTCGATCCCACCGGCATCCGTTGGCGCCTCGTGGACTTCCGCGATGGTGAGGAGATCGCGAGTATTGGTGGCCCGCCTGCGGGCTCGGAATCAGGTGGTATTCACACCAGCCTCGGTGACCTCAATGAGTGATTCAGATCGAGTCTCGGCGTTGTCAGATCGCGCGATTGAAGGCGTTCGGTGACGGGTGCGATTGGCGGTCCTGGGTTCGCCGGTGAATGGCATGGTGGAGCAATCACGTCTTATGCGACGTGTGTACTGGCGCCTAACGCAGGACCGCAAACCCTGGACGGGACCAATACGTGGGTGGTGCGCGCGCCCGGCGCAACAGGTGTGACCGTGATTGACCCCGGACCGAACGACATCGCCCACTGGCAGCAGGTGGCACGCGAAGTCGAGCAGCGTGGCGCTCGAATCGAGCGGATCCTGCTGACCCATGGCCACCTCGACCACAGCGCCGGCGCGCGCCTGTTTGCCGAAGCCGCGGGCTGCACGGTGCAGGCGCTTGATCCCGCGCACCAATACGGCAGCGAGGGTCTCGTCGGGGGAGATGTGATTGATGAGTCCGGCGTCGAGATCCACGTCGTAGCAACGCCGGGGCACACATCGGACTCACTGTCCTTCTATCTGCCTCAGGACGGTTCGATTCTCACGGGCGACACCGTGCTCGGCCGCGGAACGACGGTGGTGGCGTACCCAGACGGAACGCTCGTCGAGTACCTCGATTCGTTGCATCGCCTACGAGAGCTGATTGCCGATTCGCACGTCAGCACGATCCTGCCTGGTCACGGACCGACGTTGAACCAGCCTGACGAGGTGATCGATTACTACCTCGCTCACCGCCACGAACGTCTCGATCAAGTGCGCGCGGCCGTCAGTGAATTGGATGTTGCGGAGTTGCCCGTTGAAGACGTCGCGCAACGAGTCGTCGAATCGGTCTACGCCGACGTGCCGCGGGCCGTGTGGCCGTTGGCGTTGCTGAGTGTGCGCGCGCAGTTGGAGTACCTCGCCACTCGCCGGTGACGGTCGAACCAGAGTGAAAGCTCCGGTTCCGGTTACTTCGAGCGGCGGTCGAGGCGTTCCGGGTCGATGAGGATGACCGAACGGGATTCGAGGCGAATCCACCCGCGTGCGGCAAAGTCGGCGAGGGCCTTGTTCACCGTCTCGCGGGATGCGCCAACGAGTTGAGCAAGTTCCTCTTGAGTCATGTCGTGGGTGACGTGAATGCCGTCAGGCAGCGGGCGCCCGAACTTCTCACCAAGCTCAAGAAGGGTCTTTGCCACGCGACCGGGGACATCGGAGAACACGAGGTCGGCCATCTGCTCATTCGTGCGACGCAGACGTTGCGCCAGGGCCTGAAGCAGCGCTTCGGCAACCTCTGGGCGTCCGGTCAGCCACGGCCGCAACGCACCATGGCCTAGGCCCATAAGGGAAGTTTCGGTGAGCGCCGTTGCCGTCGCGGTTCGAGGTCCGGGATCAAACAAGGAAAGTTCGCCAAGCAGTTCACCCGGTCCGAGGACTGCCAAAAGGCTCTCGCGGCCATCCTTCGAGGTGTGGCCGAGCTTCATTTTGCCGTCGGTGATGATGTAGAGCCGCTCGCCGCGATCGCCCTCGTTGAACAGCACCTGCCCCTTGTTCAGGCTGACGGTGTCCATCGACGCACGCAATGCCGCGGCTGCCTCGGGATCGAGCGCAGCAAACATCGGTGCCCGGCTCAGTACATCGTCCACGTGGGTTTCCTCGCTAAAGACTGGTGATTTCCTCGGCCGCCATTGTGGCGCATTTAACAGCCGACTTGCATTTTCTTAGTTGGGCCAATGACCTCGCGTTCGAGTTTCGTTGGCTCGTGTAACTAAACCTACTCACATTTCGGGCGGTCCGGCGAGATCTCGCGCCTGAGTTTGCGACAAAGAATCGCCGTCCATTTGACGAAAAGGGTGATTCTGTCAATTGCCGGGCTAAAACGCCTAGCTACAGCGGGCCGGTTTGCCTAGAGCGGCGCGGGACGTTGGGCTCGACGCGGCAGCGCGCTCAGCACCAACGACGGATCCTCGCGGTACCTGCGGACGAGTTCTTGGGTTGCGGCATCGATCAGCCCGAATAGCCGAGTGCGCTCTTCGGAGAGTTCGCGTTCGGCGGCTACCAGTTCTAGCTCGAGTTGGTCGTCATCGGCACCGTTGATGCCGCGATTCCACAAATGGTCGAGCCCTGCGAGCGGCTGATCCCCCTGGGGCTGCACGCTCAGAATCCCTTTGCGGCTGTTCGCGCCCATCTGTTGGCTAAGGATTCGATGGAGTCCTTCTACCGTGGCGCCTCGTTTGACTGCACCGTCGCGCAGTAGGTCGAGTCGGGCCTGGATGATTCGGCGCCAGTACGACACCTGGTTCTCGCGTTCGGTCAAGAGTTGGCGCACCTTGCGTAACTTCTCAAGCGGAAGCGATTCGACATCGAAGTCCGCTGCCGAGGTGACGGCACCAGCGCGCGACGCGTCGACCTGGTCAGGGACAGCGTCGTCCCCAAGTGGCCTAGCCGGGTGTCCTACGGGCATGTCAGTTCCGTTCCGCCGGGTACGAATTCCAACGTCCTACCGTTGTTGCGTCATTGCTTCTAACGTGAGGTGAACATCGGCGGTGCCATCAAATACTTGAACCGGGGACTCACTCATTCGGGTGCCACGTACGCTGATCGGGTGGCACCTTCATCCCCGCGCGCACGCGCCGCGACGCACGCGGACGTGGATTCCACGGTGGCCGTCACTCCAACGGGTGAAACTCGCACTGCGCTCGTCCGGCGAGCGCGCCGGATCCAACGTGAACTCGCCGTCGTCTACCCCGACGCACACTGCGAACTTGACTTTGCGAACCCGCTGCAACTCGTCATCGCAACCATCCTCTCGGCGCAATGCACGGACGTCCGAGTGAACCAAGTGACGCCCATCCTGTTCGCGCGCTACCCGGACGCACCCTCACTGGCAGCGGCCGATCGGGCTGAGCTTGAGGCGATCATCTCGTCGACCGGGTTCTTCCGGATGAAGGCAAACTCGCTCCTTGGCATGGCGAACATGGTCTGCGATCGGTTCCACGGGGAGGTGCCACATCGAATGAAGGACTTGGTGCAACTGCCAGGCGTCGGGCGCAAAACGGCGAATGTGGTTTTAGGTAACGCATTTGACGTCCCAGGGATCACCGTGGATACGCACTTCGGGCGCCTCTCGCGGCGCTTCGGTTGGACCGACGAGACCGATCCCGAGAAGGTTGAGGTCGAGGTTGGCTCGCTGTTCCCGCGCAAGGTCTGGACTCCACTGTCGCATCAAATGATCTTCCACGGCCGCCGTTGCTGTTTCTCACAGCGCCCGGCTTGTGGAGCCTGCCCGGTGGCACGGTGGTGTCCGTCGTTTGGTGAGGGTATTACTGATCCCGTGCTTGCCGCGAAGAAGATCAAGACGGGATCGGCCTGACATGGCTACCCGACGGCTCCGCACTATTCACTCGCTCGCGATTGTGGCGCTGAGCTGTGTGGCGATCGCAGGCTGCGGCACCCAAGACGGATCGAATCCCGCAGGCTCAGCGCTGCCGAGTGCACCTGCTTCTGCGATTCCAGGCACGACTGAAGGCGCAACGACAGCCGACATTCAGGCTGCCAAACTTGAGCCGTGCCCGGTGTCCGATGCGAACGTCGCGCCGGTTGCGGATGGTTTGCCCGACCTCACCCTGGCGTGTCTCGGTGAAGGTAAACCTGTGAGGCTTGCCGGCGTCCGCGGGACGCCCATGGTTGTGAACGTGTGGGCATCTTGGTGCGGGCCATGCAAGGCAGAGCTTCCGATGATGGGCGAGTTCTACCGCGACAACCGCGAAAAGTTAGCGTTTCTGGGAATTGATATGGCCGACGACCGCGTTGCAGCACTAGCGATGGCGGGATCTACCGCGATGACGTTTCCTTCCGTGCAGGATCCGAAATCAGAGATCCGTGCGGGATTGAAAGTTATCGGAGTGCCCACCACGCTGTTCGTGCGGCCAGACGGGACGATCGCAGGTCGCACCAGTGTTGTCACCTCGCGGGAAGAACTGGCTTCTCTCGTTGACAAATACTTGGGGGTGAAGACAACGTGACGTCAAATGCTGACGACGAACTCAACGTCCTGCTCAACCCTGACGATCTGCCGAGTTGGTACGCCCCTCTCGTGTCGGGTGTCCAAGCAGCACCACGCGACGAGCTCGTGAGTTTCCGTGCGCCCGCAGATGCAGTCGTTCGGGAATCGGCCGTTCTCGTGCTCTTCGCCGACGGCGCCGACCGTGGTGTTCCTGGCCCCGATGTCCTCATCATCGAACGTGCGGCAGACATGCGCTCGCACGCCGGGCAACCGGCGTTTCCCGGCGGCGCCCGAGACCCGGAGGACGCCGACTCGATCGCCACGGCCCTCCGGGAAGCGCAAGAAGAGACCGGCCTCGACGCAACCGGTGTTGCACCCGTGGCCACCCTGCCGCAGATGTGGTTGCCCCCGTCCGGGTTTGTCGTGACCCCGGTGCTCGGGTGGTGGCATGAGCCATCCCCGATCTTTGCGGGTGATCCAGCCGAGGTTGCCGACGTCCATCGCGTCGCCGTTGCCGACATGATTAACCCAACGAACCGCGTGAAGGTGTCGCATCCGTCCGGCTATGTCGGTTCGGGGTTCGAGGTCGACGGGATGTTGGTGTGGGGCTTCACCGGGCTGCTCCTCGATCGACTGTTCTCGCTCGCCGGTTGGGAACAGCCGTGGGAGGCAGCGGCCCGCGTTGTTCCGTTTGATGACGGCTGGCGCGCAAGCTAAAGCCGCGGAGCGTGGGGTGGATTAGTGCGCAACAGCAGGAAATGCGGGTTCACTGAACGCGAACAATTCTCCTACGAACTGGGGTAGTGCGCGCGCACCCCAATAGGACAGACTTGCGGCCTACGCGGTGAGGAGGTGCCCATGAGTTTCGTTAACCTGAATTTTGTCGACCTGCTCGTGCTCGCCGCAGTCATCTTGTTCGCTTGGTCCGGCTGGCGCAACGGATTTGTCTCCGGTTTGCTCTCGTTTATCGGGTTCCTCGGTGGCGGGCTGATCGGCGTTTACCTCGCGCCGTACATCTTGCGCCCACTCGGCATCGACGGAACCATTGGTCTGGCAGCAACGGGTGCGCTCATCATCGGCTGTGCGATCACCGGACAGGTCTGCACGTCCATGATCGGCCGTCGGCTCCACTCCAGGATTACCTGGGAACCCGCTCGCCTACTCGACAACTTCGGCGGCGCAGCACTCAACGTGTTGGCCATCGCAATTATCGGCTGGATCCTCGCGGCGACCGCGACGGCGCTACCGGGGTCATCGGTTGCCGCTTCCGTGCGGTCCTCAACGGTGTTAGCGACGCTGGACTCGGTCGTGCCGAGCCAGGCGCGCGACATGGTGACCAATCTGCGGAACATGGTGGATACCTCGGGTCTGCCTCAGCTATTTGACACCTTCGGCGTCATTCCGCCTGCCCCGGTGGATGCACCTACCGCGGCCGTCGTGAAGAACCGGGCCGTCCAGGCCTCGTTGAACTCGGTCGTCAGGGTGTCGGGTTCGGCGCCCTCTTGCGGGTCTGGATTCACCGGTAGCGGGTTTGTGGTCGCGCCGGGGCGGGTGCTCACGAACGCCCACGTGATTGCAGGTGTCCCGGAACCTCGCGTGGAGGTGCCCGACGTCGGTCGGTTCCGAGCCAAGACGGTCTACTTCGATCCCCGCATTGACGTGGCGATCCTGCAAGTTCAAGGGCTCAATGCACCATCGCTGAAGATGTCCGGCCCGATTGATCGTGGCACTGACACCGTCATCGCCGGGTACCCCGGCGGCGGCGAGATGAAGGCCACCGCTGCTCGGGTTCGGGGCACAATCGGTGGCGAGATCGCCCGCGGAACAGACATTTACGGCAATCCTGGCGTCGCCCGCGAGGTCTATGCGCTGCGCGGCACCGCCCGGCCAGGTAACTCCGGCGGCCCGTTGTTGACCACCGACGGTCGGGTGGCAGGCGTCATCTACGCCCAAGCTCAGCAGGACCCGCAGATGGCGTTCGCGCTGACCGCGAATCAGGTATCGGCGGCTATCTCCAAGGGCCGCACCGCAACGCAGGAAGTATCGACCGGACCTTGCTCGCGCACGTAGTTCGTTAGTCGCGGGCGTCGTCCCACGGCTCGGCGCTTGACAACCAATCAAGGATCAGCGAATGGGTCGCAGCAGGCGATTCTTCATGCGGGAAATGTCCAACCTGCGGCAGTGTCCGCCACGCGTACGGGCCGGTGGTGTATTCCCGGGACCCCTTGGCAGAACGAGGCAGGATCGCTCGGTCCGTTGCGCCGTGAATGTGGAGCACCGGTTGGTGCACATGGTTCGCGAGCATGTCGGCTTTGAATTTGCGGCCGTCGGAACGCGGAAGCGAGCGAAACGCCCAGCGGTAGTACTCCAACGCGCAGTGCGCGGTCGCTCCCACTTGGAATGCTGCCCGGAAGTGGGCTGACGCTTCTTCATCGGGCCAGGCTGGATCCGCCGACCAGCGACGCAAGAACTCGTCGACCTGTTCGGCGTTGTTCTTCGTCAGGTTTCGTTCGGGAAGGATCGGGCGTTGGTAGCCAAGGGCGTAGCTCATCGCGGCGAGTTGGGCGCGGTCCCCGAGGATCGCGTCGCGCATCCGCACTGGGTGAGGGGCAGAAATCGCGACAAGGCGATTGACGGATTCCGGCTGCAGAGCTGCCGTACTCCAGCCAAGCTGCCCACCGATTCCGTGGCCGATCACGGTTGCGCTGGGGTCGCCGAGGCTGCGGATGATGGAGGCGATGTCCTTCGACAGCGTGAACGGGTCGTAGCCGCGTGGCGGGTGATCGCTGCCGGCATACCCGCGCAGGTCGACGGCCGCGACGCGGTAGCCCGCATTGGCGAGGACCGGAATGAACTCTCGCCACGTCCACCAATACATGGGGAACCCGTGGAGGAGGACGACGAGTGGTCCATCACCCGCTGTCACTGTGTGGAACCGCGCTCCGTTGGCTGCGATGTCACGGTGGGTCCATGGACCGGTGACGGCAACGGCGTCTTCCGGGGTTAGCTCGGGCATAACGGTGCGGAATCAGCTCCCGGCGATCTTCGACCGCGCGGTATCACCGAATGTCTTGGCCGTGAGTTCCATCTGGGCCTGGGCGCGTTCCGGTCCCTTGACCTTCTTGGCGTGGGCCTTGCCTGCAACGAGCAAGATGGCACCAACGATGAACAGCACGAGGGTGACGATGCCGAAGCCTGCCCATACCGGCAGTCCAAGGGCAACAAGGACGTACGCGATGGTGACGAGTAGGAAGATCGCACCGATTCCGACGATCGCGATCGCAACTGCAATCAGGCCAAACGCGGCACCTGCCTGCTGTGCGCTCTGCTTCATCTCGGCCTTCGCCAGTTCGACCTGGGCGGAGACGAGGGAAGTGGCGTTATCGGCGACGGTAAGGACGAGTTCGCGAACGCTTGGGTCGACCTTGCCGTTCGGGTCGTAGTCGGTGCTTGTCATGGGGCAAGGCTAGCCGGACTCGGCCCCATGATGGCGGCCACGGCGCATTAGGGCGATTGATGCGAGTCCAGCCGAAATCACCGACGCAGTGAGGACGGCAAGCTTGGCGTCGGTCAGCAGCGTCTCGGAATCCTCAAATGCGAGCTCGGTGATCAATAACGAGACGGTGAACCCGACGCCTGCGACGATTCCCACGGCGAGGATGTCGCGCCAGCCCAGGATGTCTGCAAGCCGTACTCCCCGGATCCGTGTGACGAGCCACGCGCCGCCGACGACGCCAATGGGTTTGCCAATGACGAGGCCCGCCAAAATGCCGAGGGCAAGTGGTTCGGTGAGGGCTTCGAGGGGTTTGACCCCGGCCAAGCTGACGCCGGCGGCGAAGAACGCAAACAGCGGAACACACACCCCGGCCGACAGCGGGTGGAACCCGTGTTGAAGACGTTCCACGGGCGACTCCTCTTCGCCGGGATCCGGGCGCGCACGGGTGAGCAGACCTAACGCGATTCCCGCAACGGTCGCGTGGACCCCAGAGGCGTGGATCAGCATCCAGACGCCGAAGGCGAGCGGAAGGTAGATCCATGGTGAACGCACGCGCTTGTACTGCAACCAGGCGTAGGCGCCGAGCAGAACGACTGCTCCGGCGAGTGGGGCGAGCGCGAGAGCCTTGGTGTAGAAGATCGCGATCACCGAGATCGCGCCGAGGTCGTCAACAACCGCGAGGGTGAGGAGGAAGACGCGAACTTCGACGGGGAGTCTGCGCCCGGCCACCGCGAGAACTGCGAGCGCGAAGGCGATGTCTGTCGCCATCGGGATGCCCCAGCCAGAAACCTCGCCACCTTCGGAGGTCACGTTTATGACGGTGTAGATCAGCGCCGGGACGAGCATTCCGCCGATCGCCGCTGCGATCGGGACGAGCGCCGTCGAGAGCTTGTGTAGGGAACCGAGGACGAACTCGTACTTGAGTTCCAGGCCGGCCACAAAGAAGAAGATCGCGAGCAAGCCGTCCGCTGCCCACTCGCCCAGCGTCAAGTTCAGGTGCAGTGATTCTGGGCCGACCTCGTAGTTGACGAGGTTCTCGTAACTGCTAGCCCAGGGCGAGTTTGCCCAGATGAGCGCGACCGTTGCGGCGACTAGCAGGATGACGCCGCCGACGGTCTCGTCGCGTAGGGCGGACAGCACAACCTTCGTCGGCTTCGCCAGACCCTCCGGAACTACTGCCACCGCTGCATCCCATCAGTTGCGGACGATGTTCGGCTACTCGGGTGAGAAGGCCGGCGCTTGTGAGTCGTTAGTCAGTGTCGGTTGCCGTCGCTAATCCAGAGGAGATCAGCGCCATGACCGCAGGGTCGGCAAGTGTGGAGGTATCGCCAAGGTCACGGTTCTCGGCAACGTCGCGCAGCAGGCGGCGCATGATCTTCCCGGAGCGGGTCTTCGGGAGTTCCTTGACGACCATGACGCGCTTCGGCTTGGCGATTGAGCCGATTTCCGTGCCGACGTGCGATCGGATGTTCTCAACAGTGTCCGGCGAGATGTCGGCGTTTTCGCGCAGGATGACGAAGGCCACGATCGCTTGTCCGGTGGTGTCGTCGTTCGCGCCAACCACGGCCGCCTCCGCCACAGCGGCGTGGGACACGAGTGCTGACTCGACCTCCGCTGTGGAGATCCGGTGGCCCGACACGTTCATCACGTCGTCCACCCGCCCGAGCAGCCAGATGTGGCCCTCGCGGTCGTACTTCGCGCCGTCTCCGGCGAAGTAGACCTGCGGCCAACGCGACCAATATTGCTCGACGTAACGCTCGTCATCACCCCAGATGCCTCTAAGCATCGCGGGCCAGGGCTCATCGAGGATCAGGTAGCCAGCCTCGCTGCGCTCGATCTGGTTGCCGTCATCGTCCACGACCTTTGCACTGATGCCAGGTAACGGATCCATGGCTGATCCTGGTTTGGTGTGCGTGACGCCAGGCAGCGGGCTGATCATGATGGCGCCCGTCTCGGTCTGCCACCACGTATCGACGATCGGGCAGTTGTCGCCGCCGATCACGCTTCGGTACCACATCCATGCGGCCGGGTTGATGGGTTCGCCGACGCTTCCGAGCAGGCGCAGCGAGGTCAGGTCAAACTGACCGGGAAACTCCCGGCCCCACTTCGCGAACGTCCGGATTGCCGTAGGCGCGGTGTAGAGAATCGTCACGCGGTACTTCTCGACGATCTCCCACCAGCGGCCCTTGTGTGGGGTATCGGGCGTGCCTTCGTACATAACTTGGGTTGCCCGGTTGGCAAGTGGGCCGTACACGATGTAGCTGTGCCCGGTGATCCAACCGACGTCTGCGGTGCACCAGTAGACGTCCGCGCCTGGCTTGTGGTCGAACACCATGTGGTGGGTGTACGCGGCCTGGGTGAGATAGCCGCCGGTCGTGTGCAGGATTCCTTTTGGTTTGCCGGTGGTGCCAGAGGTGTACAGGATGAAGAGCGGGTGCTCGCTATCGAAGAACTCCGGATCGTGAGTGGTTGAGGCGCCGCCCACGGCCTCATGCCACCAGACGTCCTTGTCCGTCCAGACGACGTCGCCACCGGTTCGCCGGACCACCAGCACGTGTTCGACGGTGGGAGCGGCGGCAACGGCCTCATCAACCGCAGGCTTGAGCGGGAACGCGCTACCGCGTCGGTAGCCGCCGTCGGCGGTGATGACGACCTTCGCTGCGGCGTCATCGATTCGACTGCGTAGGGCTTCGGCACTGAAGCCGCCGAAGACGACGGAGTGCGGAGCTCCGAGCCGGGCGCACGCCAACATCGCGATGACGGCTTCCGGGATCATTGGCAGGTAGATCGCGACCCGGTCACCGGCGACGACCCCGAGTGCGGCAAGCGCGTTCGCGGCTTGGCACACCTCGTCTTGAAGCTGCTGGTAGGTGATTGCGCGGGTATCTCCGGGCTCGCCTTCGAAGTGGATCGCAACCTGGTCGCCAAAGCCATCGGCGACGTGGCGGTCGACGCAGTTCACCGCGACGTTGATCCGGCCGTCCACAAACCACTTCGCAAACGGCGCGCCGGACCAGTCCAACGTTGTGGTCCACCGCTTGTCCCAGTGGAGCCTGCCGGCTTGTTCATCCCAAAACGCCATGCGATCACCCTGCGCCTGCGCATAAAGCTCTAAGCTGGCGTTGGCCTGGGCGACAAACTCAGGTGACGGGGGGAAGTGTCGGTTTTCGTGGAGCATGGACTCAAACGGGTCTGTGGTCACGTCCACCACGCTAGCGACGATCGCGCTCCATCACCTGAAACAAAGGGCCGAATAGCGCAATCCGGGGTAGTTTTAGGGCGTTCGCGACGCAAATCGAGCGGCGAACTGGTGGAGGGGTAATGGATAAGCGACAGATCACCATTTTGGTCGTTGCCGCCGTTGCGGTTGTCGGTTTGGTCGCGTTCATTCTGCCGAGCCGAATGGACAACACCAGCGCCAATTCGCCAGCCGAAGGTTCGGCGCAGCTCATCACCGGTGACGGCTTGAAGGTTGTTGATGACTCTGGTGTGACCACACCACCGGAGCCGCAGCCAGAGTTCGAGATCGAGAAGGTCGAAGCCGGTCAGAAGCCGCCGCAGTTCGTGGTCATGTCGTTTGACGGTGGCGTCGAAAACAAGACCGGAATCATGCAGCACTACCTCGACGCCGCGAAGAAGATCGACGCACGGATGTCGTTCTACATCTCCGGCACGTACCTGTTGCCTGACAACAAGGCCAAGCTCAACTACAACCCGCCAGGCAAACCGCGGGGAACGTCGGCGATTGGCTTCGGTGATCCAGCGATCATCGAAACCCGGATCGACAAACTGACTGAAGCGTGGAACGCGGGTCACGAGATCGGCACCCACTACAACGGCCACTTCTGTGGCACGGGCGGAGTGAGTTCGTGGAGCGCGGCGGACTGGACCAGCGAGATCAACCAGTTCAACATGTTCCTCGACGACTGGCGCACGTTCAACCCGCAGGCCGCAAGCGCTGGCCCGCTGCCGTTCAACTCAAGTGTGGTCAAGGGTGGACGCACGCCGTGCTTGGAAGGCAAGCGCCCGGCGATGTACAAAGCCTTCAAGGAGGCCGGCTACCGGTACGACACCTCCAACAGCGGCACGTTGACGTGGCCCAAGCAGGTCACGAACGGACTGTGGAACATCCCGCTGCAGTCAATCAAGGTCGCTGGCTCCAACTACCAGACGCTGTCGATGGACTACAACTTCCTCGTCAACCAGAACAACGGCAACCAGCAGGCGCCGCAGGCGAAGTGTGACGAGATTGAGGACGTCACCTACAACTCGTACGTGAATGCGCTGAAGTCAGTCGAGAAAGACAACCGTGCACCGCTGATCCTGGGCAACCACATGAACGATTGGGTCTGTGGCGCGTACACCAATGCACTGACGCGGTTCATGGAAGACACCGGCAAGAACCACCCCGAGGTCAAGTTCATCTCGTCGTTGGACTTGGTCAACTGGATGGAAGCCCAAGACCCAACACTGCTCGCACAGTGGCAGCAAATGCCACCGGCAAAGCAGTAGGTGGCTGGCCTTGCCTGACGTCCTTCTGCCGCTCGTCGATTTGCCTGGCGTCGCGGAGTCGACCGCGAGTGCGCGCGAGCGTGTTGATGCGCTCCTCTGGGATCGTTCCTTGCGAACAAAAGGGTCCACCTTGCGCACCGACGTTGCGCTGCAGAACGCGCGTGCATCGGCAGCAATCGACGGCATCGAAATCGCGCTTGCCGCTTGGGCCAGTGGCGACGCATTTGATGACTCACCGCTCGGTCACGCCGCTGCCGGAATCTGGCGGCTCGAGGAGGGTTTGAGCGAGCAACTCGCGGTGTGGCCGAACGCGCCGATGCAGTCACTCGCACGTATGCACACCCTGGTCGCGCGCGATGTGATCGCCGACAAAGATTCGTTGGGTCGGCCTCGTGGTGGTGACACCGTTGATGACCCGTTGCGGATCAAGTCGGTGCCTGACGTTGCGTCGATGAAGGTCAGACTTGCTGGGTTGGCCGGAGTGATCACGGCCGAATCCGAGGTGCCAGCGATGGTGCAGGCGGCTGTGGTTCACGGCGAGTTGATCGCGCTGCGACCGTTTGAGTGGGGTAGTTCGCTGATCGCTCGCGCGGCTTCCCGCATTGTGCTCGCGCAACGCGGGCTTGACCCCGACTTCCTGCTGATGACGGATGCCGCGATCTATTCGATCGGGCGTCCTGCGTATGTGGACGCGGTCAGGGCGTACCTCACGGGCACACCGGACGGGGTCGCTCGCTGGATCCGCTTCTGCGCCGAATCATGTGCGGTGGGCGCGCGGCTGAGTATTGATCGGTTGGCGCAGCTCTAAGGTTCCGGAAGGCGGAGCACCCGGCTTTTGGCGATTGATAAATCGGAGGGCACGTGAGTGTTCGTCAAGTTCTGCGCCTGACCGATATCGACTTTGTTCGCGATACCCGGCTCATTCTTTCGGGCGTCAACATGAGTGCCGATGTCGGCGAGCACTGGGCACTACTCGGCCCGAATGGCGCAGGCAAGACGACGCTGCTCGCGATGTGCGGTGCAGAGTTGCACCCGACTCGGGGCACTGTTCGGGTGCTGGATCAACAACTTGGCCGAGTGGATGTGCGGGATCTCCGTCAACTGATCGGCCATGTGAGTCCGCGGCACATGGTGATTTCACCCCTGACGGTTGCCGAGGTCGTGCTGACCGGTGCGACCGGGACGACGGAACTCATTCCACGTTGGCGTCCAACCGCCGCGACGCTCGCCCGGGTGGACGAGTTGATTGACCTTTTGGGTCTGGGTGCTCGCAGGGACACGAAATGGCGAGTGTTGTCACAAGGTGAACGGGCGCGGACGCTCATCGCTCGCGCATTGCTCTCGGACCCGCAACTACTTCTACTCGATGAGCCGACGTCAGGGCTCGACGTTGCTGCGCGGGAACAGTTCCTCACGACCGTCGATGCGCTCCATCGCTCGAGGCCGACGTTGACAACCGTGCTCGTGACGCATCACCTGGAAGAGCTGCCGAGCACCACGACCCACGCGCTTCTGATCAAAGATGGGTCGGTATTAGCCAGTGGAATCGCACCGGAAGTGCTGACCTCAGAACTGGTCTCAGCGTGTTTTGCATTCCCTATAGACATCGAGTACCGCAATAGCCGCTGGTTAGCCCGCGCCCGCTAGGGTCTTGCAGCGATCCGGCACGTCGCGATCATCTTCGGATGAGTAACGCCATTGAAGCCGAACAGCTAGTCAAGATCTACAAAGCGAAGCGGGGCTCGCAGGAGGTCCGCGCGCTCGACGGCGTCAACTTGAGCGTTCCCGAGGGCACCGTCTTGGGTCTACTTGGACCAAACGGCGCTGGCAAGACAACCACGGTCCGGATCCTGACGACGCTGCTTCGCCCGGATGGTGGCAAGGCGACTGTTGGCGGCTTCGATGTGGTTGAGCAGTCGAAGGACGTACGGCGCATCATTGGTCTGTCCGGCCAGTACGCGGCCGTTGATGAGAACCTCACCGGCTGGGAAAACCTGTACATGTTCGGCCGCCTGTACGAGCTACCGAAGTCGGAGACGAAGAAGCGTGTCGACGAACTCCTCGAACAGTTCAACTTGACCGACGCCGGCGCCCGCACGATCAAGACATACTCCGGCGGAATGCGGCGACGTTTGGACTTGGCTGGTGCGCTGATTGGGCACCCAAAGATCTTGTTTCTCGATGAACCGACGACCGGGCTAGACCCGCGGAGTCGGCTCGCCATGTGGGACGTCATTCGAGGATTGGTGAGCGACGGCACGACGCTGCTGCTGACGACGCAGTACCTCGAGGAAGCCGACGAACTCGCAGACAAGATTGCTGTGGTCGATAACGGCACGATCATCGCGAAGGGCACGTCCGACGAACTCAAAGCGCAGGTCGGAGGGGAACGGGTCGAGGTCGTGCTGGCTGACGGTTCGCGGTTGGCGGAGGCTGCCACGCTGCTTGAGCCGCTGAGTGTGGGGGAGATCGAGCGCGAAGAGCGGACGAGAAGAATCGTCTGTCCGAGCCGCGGAGGTTCAAAGAAGGTGATCGCGGCGGCACAGATCTTGGATGACCATGGGATCGAGGTCGAGGACATCGCGTTGCGCCGACCAAGCCTTGATGACGTATTCCTCACGCTGACGGGTCGTCGTGCAGAAGAAATTGATTCCGATGATGAAGACGGAGATGTGGCATGAGTGTCCTTGAATCGGGCCCAGTCTCCGACGCGCTGATCATCACCTGGCGCAACCTCAAGCGGATTCCGCGGATCCCCGAACTGGCGATCTTCGCGGTCCTGCAGTCGATCATGTTCGTGCTGCTGTTCGCCTACGTGTTCGGCGGCGCGATTCCGCTGCCTGGTGGGGGCAGTTACAACGAATTCCTGATGCCTGGGATCTTCGTTCAGACGATTGCCTTCGCCTCGGCAACTACCGCGATCGGCGTCGCTGACGACATGGGCAAGGGGTTGATCGATCGGTTCCGATCACTGCCGATGGCGCGATCGGCCGTGTTGACCGGTCGCACTGTCGCCGACGTTATCTACCAAGCCGGCATCCTGGTCGTGCTGATGTTGGCGGGGCTCGTTGTGGGCTGGCGGGTAAACAATGGTTTCGCAAAGTTCATGTTCGCGGTTGTCTTGTTGCTGGCATTCGCGTACGTCATGGCCTGGATCGGCGTGTGGATTGGGTTGTCGGTACCGAATACCGAAACTGCGCAGCAACTGACGTTCGTGACGATTTTCCCGTTGACCTTCATCTCCAACGTCTTCGTGCCGCCAGCATCACTGCCGGCCGTCTTGCAGCCGATCGCTGAGTGGAACCCCGTCAGTACGTTGACGGCGTCGTGTCGGGAGCTCTTCGGCAATCCGAACCCGACGATCGGCACGGCCTTTCCAAGTCAGCATCCGATCGAAGTGACGATCATTTGGGCGATCGTGCTGATCGCAATCTTTGCCCCGCTCGCGGTCCGCAAGTACCGGAATACCAGTCGCTAGCGGCTCGGCCGAGTGCGATGAGTACCTCGGGACCTTGCATGACCTGACTTGTCAAGGCAGGTTGACGTGACGCAGGTGTCAAGCTATCTTGACGGTGTATGAGGTTCACCGACAGCGCGTTGAACCACTGTGCGAAGGAAGACATTGAACATGCCATCCGCAACGTCATCAGGTTCAAGGCTAATCATCGGGAAGGAGTCGACTTCTACATTGGCCCTGCGCGATCAGGTCAACTACTTGAGATCCTTGTCAACGTCGAGCACGACGAAGCTGAGGTGTTCCATGCAGACAAGCTCAGGGCGACGCTGGCGAGGCAGATGAACATGAGGAACGAGAGATAGCCAATGACAACGACCGCGAAGACCTCCGATCATCAAACAGCTGTGGATGCCCTCGACGATGTTGATATCGACGACATGGATGATCCCGCTGACCTGCGCCGAATCGGTGCTGTTGTACTCAAACTGCATGAAGGTGAGAGCGAGCTAGAAGCCGCCGTCGCCGCTGCGGTTGCTCAGGGACGAAGTTGGAGTGCAATTGGCAATGCGCTTGGCGTGACTCGGCAAGCGGCACATGCGAGGTTCAGCAAGACCCGGTGAACGGGCCCCTAGTAGCGGGACGTCGCGCTAGTGCGCACGACGACCGTTAAATGCCGCCGCCCCCACCTACTGGCGGGGGCAGCTAAGACATCGGGCGCAGCGATCAAGCGTGCGAAAAGCGGCCTCGTTGGCCGTACCCTCTGCGTGGGTTGTACGCCGCGTGGGTGCTTCGCCCGGTGCTTTCGACCCTCTGGTCGATTACACACTCAGTATCGTCTGCGGCCGATGAGAACTGAAGGGCCAAAGGACCTATTCACTCGATCGCCTGCACATTTGTCGCCAATGGTTCTTAGTGGCGACGACGGCGTGCGTACCAGGCGAGGCCTAACGCAGCGGCGCCGACCGCTGCGCCTGCTGCACGGTTGCGGGTGTGGGTCTCGCGGGTAGCCATTGCCACGGGCTTGCGGAAGTCGAGGACGGGCCAGACGCGGTCCTTCGCGATCGCGCGTAACTCTTTGTCAGGGTTCGTCGCCACCGGGTGTCCCACGGCTTCGAGCATCGGGAGGTCAGTTGCCGAATCGGAATACGCGTAGCACTGCGCGAGGTCGTAGCCCTCTTCAGCGGCGAGCGAGCGGATCGCTTCAGCCTTACCTTCACCGTACGCGTAGAACAGGATCTCGCCGGTGTACTTGCCGTCCTCGATCGCGACCTGAGTTCCGATCGCCTTGTCGGCGCCGAGCCGTTCGCAGATCGGTTCGATGATCTCGGTCCCCGATGACGAGATGACGATGACGTCGCGGCCCGCGGCGTGGTGTTCGTCGAAGAGCGTCAGTGCCTCCGAATAAACGATCGGTTCGATGACTTTGGCGAGTGCTTCGCCGGTGATCGCGCTGACCTGCGCAACGTCCCAGCCCGCAACGAGTTGCGACATGTACGCGCGCATCTGATCCATCTGCTGAGCGTTCGCGCCGCCCACGAGGTACATGAACTGTCCGTACGCGCTGCGCATCAAATCTTGGCGCGTGAGCATTCCGCTTTCGTAGAGCGGCTTTGCGTATGCGAGCGTGCTCGACTTCGCGAGCAGCGTCTTATCAAGGTCGAAGAATGCGGCTGCTTTGGCCATCGTGGGCGCCCCCTTTTTTGAACGAGATCCCATTCTGTACCGGCACGAAAGAGTGGGCTGACACAGGGAGTTATGCCCGTGTTGTGAGTCTCATCAAACCTCTGATGGTGAACTAGTCAACCTTTCGTGCGACTCGCCGTAGGCCCGATCGGCTGATTGCGTTGCACAACGTAAGGGATTGGGTACATACTGACACCGCTCGGTCACGTACCGACCACACCGACGTCCCCCCACGTCGGTATTGAAGGCCCCCGCTCCCCCCAGCGGGGGCCTTCCTCGTTAACTGCTGGCCCGGACTCTGGACCACATTCTTTTCCACAGGCGCATGCATGCCCGTGTTATCCACAGCGGACGCCTAGTCCACGTCGGTGCACCGATGTTTCCGCCCATTGTTGGCCTATGACGAATGAGCAGGATGAGCGCCCGCTGCTTGCGACAGATGACGTTGAACTCCTTGACGACGTGCTCCGGCTTGCGGCGGCGGCCGGGGTGGAACCCGTCGTCGTCAACACTGTCGCGGCACTGCGCAGCAGGTGGTCGCGGCATTGTTTGGTGGTGGTCGGGTGGGACCTCGCCGATGAACTCACCGCCGACTACGTGCCCCGTCGGGAATCGGTCGTGCTCGCGACCAGGGGAGCCGCTGATCCAGCGGCTGGTTGGCGGGCAGCAGCGCACCTCGGAGCGGACCAGGTGGCGGTGTTGCCGCAGGCGGAGTCGTGGTTGATCGACCGCTTCGCGGGCATCGGCGTACGCGGCCGGATGCCCGCGCCGGTTGTCGCATTCCTCGGCGGTTGCGGTGGTGCGGGCTCGAGCTCTCTGGCAGTCGGCGTTGCGGTCGCGGGCACCGAGCTTGGGCAAACTGTGACCGCAATTGACCTCGATCCACTCGGGACCGGAATTGAGCTGATGCTCGGCCAGGATCATCCGACTGGATTGGCGTGGTGCGACCTGGCGAATACCCGTGGTCGACTGCGCGGGGACGCGGTGCGCGCTTCTCTGCCGGATGTCGGCGGCGTTCGGGTCCTGGGGTGGGGAAATGCTGCGCCCCAGGATTTGGCACCCGGATCGGCAGGCGCAGCGGTGGACGGTCTGGCGCGAAGTTGTGACCTCGTCGTGGTCGATCTTCCACGGGAGCTCGGTGAGACATCTGCGGAGGTGCTGTGCCGCGCCACGTTGGTTGTGTTGACCTGTCCCAGAACGAGCGCCGCGGTGGCGGCAGCATCGCGATTGCTGTCCCTCGGTCACCTTCGGAACCAGCCGGTCCAGCTCGCGACTCGCGGTCCTAGTCCGGCAGGGATCAGCGCACTCGACGTTGTTGAGACTCTCGATCTCCCGCTGCTGTGCGACGTCGCGGCGGACCCGGGTGTCGCGCGGCGCGTGGAGCGAGGGTCGGTGCCGATTGGTCGCCGGGGCGGATTGCGGGTTGCGAGCAACGCGGTCTTGCGTGAATTGACGATTCCGGCCGTGCCGCACGCTTCAGAGCGTTCCAGTCAACGTGGCGGAGCAGCTGCCTTCGGTGGTGCGGCATGAGGGGAACGTCTGCTGCCACACCACCGCTCGGACGCCATGTGGCGACAATCCCAGAGTCACTCGTCGACCGAGTGCGTGACCGACTCGCCACTGCTGGACATCCAGCGACGCCGTCGCGGGTCGCCGAGGCGCTCGCCGCCGAAGGTGAAGTGCTCGGCGACGCGGCCGTACTCGATGTGGTGATCGCACTCCGCAGCGAGCTCGCCGGCGCTGGTCCGCTGGAGGCATTGCTGCGGCAAGAACGCGTGACCGATGTGTTGGTGAACGGCCCAGAGTCGGTCTGGGTCGATCGTGGCTCCGGCTTGGAGCGTTCGCCAATTTCATTTCGAGACGAGGCTGCAGTTCGACGGCTGGCGCAGCGGTTGGCAGCAAGTGCGAACCGCCGACTCGATGAGGCAACACCCTACGTCGATGCCAGGCTCCCCGACGGCGCTCGGCTCCACGCGATCTTGCCTCCGGTTGCGCCTCGGGGTACCTGTATTTCGCTGCGGATTCCGCAACGCCGAGCGTTCGCGCTCGATGACCTCGTGGACCTGGGAACGATTCCTGCCGCCGGAGCTCGATGGCTGGGAGCGCTGGTCGAATCTCGGGCAGCGTTCTTGGTGAGCGGCGGAACTGGATCGGGAAAGACGACCCTGCTCTCCGCGTTGTTGTCCCTTGCCGCGCCTTCGGAACGGACGCTGATCGTCGAGGATTCCGGCGAACTCGATCCAGATCACGAGCACGTCGTCCGGCTTGAAGTTCGCCCGGCGAACGTGGAAGGCACGGGCCACGTGAGCATGCGCGATTTGGTACGGCAGGCGCTTCGAATGAGGCCGGACCGCCTGGTCGTTGGTGAAGTCCGCGGGGCAGAGGTGGTCGATTTGCTAGCGGCGCTCAACACCGGACACGAAGGTGGTTGCGGCACGCTGCATGCCAACTCCGCGAAGGACGTTCCCGCTCGGCTTGAAGCGCTTGCCCTCGCGGCTGGTCTTGGCCGAGAGGCGCTGCACTCCCAGGTCGCAGCTGGGCTCGACGCCGTCATTCACATTGAGCGCGACCGCCGGGGCAACCGTCGGATTGCTGGGATTCACAGCCTCGACCGCGAGGGCGACGGACTTGTTGTCGCATCGCCTGCCGTCGTCTTCGAACCGGGAGGTGTCGTGCTGGCCTCGCACGGCGAACTCTTGGCCGCCCGGATCGGACTTGACGAATGACTCCGATAATCGCAGCGGGACTCATTGCGATTGCCGTGTACCTGATGATGCCCATGGGATTCCGGCGTCGGGTGATCGCACCGCGCGTTCAATCAGTCGACGAGATTGCGCTTGCGAGGGAAGCCTCAACGATCGTTGCGAAGCTCCAACGCACGGTGGAACATCGGTGGCGGCGCAAGCGGAGGCAACAGGCGTGGCAGTCGGCGGCGACCGAACTGGTCGCTGCCTTTTCCGCGGAGCTTCGTGCGGGGCAACCCGTGCGGCAGGCATTCGTGCGGGCGCAACGTTCAAGTCCGGTGCCCGTGGCAGCGCACGCCGTGGCAGTGGCAGAACTCGGCGGCGATGTCCCACGCGCATTACGGGTTGAGGCCGCGCGCACGGGCTTACCGATCCTCAACTCATTGGCCGCGCTGTGGCGGGTGGCAGAAGGTAGCGGTGCTGGGTTGGCCCAGGCAGCAGATCGGCTCGCGATCGCCGAGTCGGCTGCGGCGCAGGCCCGGGCCGAGGTTGCGGCGCAGTTGGCGAGCCCACGAGCAACCGCGAAGGTGCTGGCGGGTCTGCCACTTGTCGGAGTGATGCTCGGCAGTGGACTAGGTGCATCGCCGGTCGCATGGCTCCTCGGATCGGTGTGGGGTGTCATGGTGTTGACGGTCGGTCTGGGCCTAGAAGTCCTCGGGCTTTGGTGGATCGCTCGCCTGACCAATAGTGTTGAGCGGTTGTTGTGACCTCGCAGCACATCGTCGCCGCGATGCTGTTTGCCTTCGCGGTGTACCTGCTTACCGCTGTTGCGCCGACGACCCGCCGACTCGAAACTGCTAGTCGGCGACGCGAACTGCAATCGGTTTCGCCGCGCCAATCGAACTCGGGTGCCGGACCCGATGGAGCAGGCCAGGTGAGCTCCAAACAGTGGGCAATACCGAGTTGCCTGCTGTGCGCCGCAGTTGCGTGGCTTTTGATCGGCGGGCTCGTCGGCATTGTGGTTGCAGTTGGGATCGCCGTGATTGGGCCACGCGTCCTCGCTCGCCTGGAACCGGCAGGCACCCGTGCGAACCGCCTTGCGCTCGAGGCTGCGGCGCCGATGGTCGCCGACCTTCTTGCGGCGTGTTTGGCCTCGGGCGCCTCCACAGCGGTGGCGACCAAGGCGACTGCTGAGGCCCTGGGCGGCCCGGTTGCTGATGTGTTGAACCAGTGCGTCACCCAGTTCAATCTGGGCGCAAGCGCTGACAGGGTGTGGAAGCCGATCTCCGATGAACCTGCGCTCGCTCCAATCGCACGAGCGATTCTGCGGTCCGCGCAGACCGGTGCCCCATTGACTTCGGTCTTGCTGCGCGTGGCTGATGACCTGCGCCTCACCAGGCGGACGCAGCTAGAACAGGCCGCGAAGACCGTCGGGGTGAAGGCGGTCGCGCCGTTGGGCCTGTGTTTCCTCCCAGCCTTCATGTTGCTGGGTGTAGTGCCGCTGATTGCGAGCCTGATCACCGCTGGAATCTCCGGTTGATTCTTTCCACACCCCAACTCGCGCGCTGAGCTGTCCACAAAACGATCTTGAGGCGCAACGCGCTCAACCTGAATCCGGCCAATCTGATGTCGTGCAGGCAACGCCGGCACCGGGGGTCAATCAGACCGCTGTCACCACACGGCATTCGCCGTGGGACACCAGGAGGACAGATGGGGCAAAAGCTCGTTCGAATCGTTCACGAAGACGACGGAATGTCGACCGCGGAGTACGCAGTGGGCACAGTGGCGGCAGCCGGATTCGGTGGTCTGCTGTTGAAGCTGCTCACCAGCCCGGACGTTCAGGATCTGCTGTGGAGCGTCGTCACGCGCGCTTTCTCATGGATCGGCGGATAGCGGGTCGCGGTGGGGGTCGGGGCATTCGCCCCGGCTTCCGCCGCGACCGAGGGATGGTGACCGCCGAGCTCGCGGTCGGGATCATGTCCGTCGTCGTGGTTCTCGCGATGGTGCTTGCGGCAGTGGGAATTGGGATCGCGCACGTGCGGACACAGGAGGCAGCCCGGGCGGGAGCCAGAGCAGCAGCCCGGGGTGACAGCAGTGGGAATATTCGGTCTATTGCTCAAAAGGCGATGCCTGGGTCGCGGGTCAAGATCAGTCGTGGCGCTGATCGAGTGTCCGTCGAGGTGGCGATCAAGGTGACCGTGCCGTTCCTGCGTGGTGCGGGTGTGAATGTCGCCGCAACGTCCACGGCCGAGGAAGAGCCGTTATGACGAACCGGTCGAAGCTTGGACGGAGTCGCGATGGCGCCGATAGTGATCGCGGTTCTGCGACGGTGATCTGGCTCGCGGCACTCGTGCTGTGCATGGTCTTCGGGTCGATGGCCTTCGCGTTAACTGAATTCTCGTCGGCAAGGGCGAGGGTGTCGGCGGCAGCAGACTTGGCGGCGCTCGCAGCAGCAAACCGTGCGATGTTTGGCGACGGGTGTGATCGCGCAGCGGCGATTGCGCGGGCGAACGACGCGCGTTTGCGCACGTGTGAGCGCAACGGCACTGACGTCGTCGTCACAGTGGAGGGTCGGGCGCGGGGAGCGCTGGCTCACCTGGCGCGTGCTGCGGGCCAAAGTCCGCCAATGGTGGTGATGGATGCGAGGGCCGGTCAGCCCGAGTCCGTGACGTAAACCTTCATCACCCCCGGCACTTGTGCAAAGGTAGGCGCCAGAGTCATTGGGTACCGGTTGGTGCACGGAGGCGAACCGCACCCAAGCGAAACTGCGCAGCTATTGAACTGCACACCTATTGAGGGGAAAGACGTGGAGATCACCTTGGCATCCCGCGAGCAAGACGGGTTCTCAATTACTGAGGTCACCGGTGAGGTCGACGTCTACACGGCACCACAGCTCGACGAGGCGCTGTCAGCGATTGTCGAGGGTGGCAACAACAAGTTGATCGTAGACCTATCGGGCGTCGAATTCCTCGACTCAACTGGGCTCGGCGTGCTGGTCAAGGCCCTCAAGCGAGTGCGCGAGAACGATGGTTCGCTCGCGGTGGTTGCCACCACTGACCGAATCAGCAAGGTATTCCGGATCACCGGACTCGATGCAGCGATTGGCCTCCACGGCAGCGTTGACGAGGCAGTAGGCGCCTGACATGGGCACCGCCTCCCTATCGATCCCACCAGCCGCTGAACAGGTGCGACTTGCGCGTCTCGTGGCGGGTGCGGCGGCTCGTCGATGCGGAGTTGACGAGGAAGTCCTCGACGAGGTGCGTCTAGCGGTCGGTGAAGCGTGCGCCCTAGCAGTCGTCAAGCACCAAGACTCAGATCTGGCAGCTGACATCCGCATCGAGCTCACCGATGATTCGGGTCGATTCAGCGTCAGGATCTTCGACCAGATCCCCGACACGAGTACGTCACCTGACTACGACGAGACCATGGCACTAGCCCTGATCTCGTCATTGGCACCCGAGAGCGCGGTTGCTCAATCTGGCCCCGGGACCGTCATCGAGATGGTCTGGCCGATCGAAGCACCGAAGCTCTCACGCCCCGACCTCGGATAGCCCAACCCTGGCTGAAGCCCGCCATCCCCGAGCGCGTCGCACTGGAGAAATGGGCGTGCGGGATCGATTTCCAGAAAATGCGTCGTCACGGCGTTTCGTTCGAGCGGTCACCAAATTCGCGTGTTATCCGACATAGGATCGCGCCGACCTGCCGGCTTACCTAAGTCGGACCCAAAAGGGTGAGTCACCGGAGTGCCATAACAACGCATGGAGCTCTTGCGCGACGCGCTGAAACCCACCCGAATCCGTGATGAGGAGACCGCATGTCCGCAGTTCTTGCTGCTGACGTCACCGTCTCGCTAGAGGGCGCCAACTTCACCTACGTGGCTGTTGTTGCACTTATTGCCCTTCTAGCGTTGGTAGTGGCGCTGGTCTTGGTTCGTGGCGTACTCGCCGCCGGCCAAGGAACCGAAAAGATGCAGGAGATCGCTGGCGCAGTGCAAGAAGGCGCATCGGCATACCTGACTCGACAATTCAAGACACTCAGCATCTTCGCTGTTGTTGTCTTCTTCCTACTCTTCCTACTCCCGGCTGAGACGAACTCTGAGCGCATCGGCCGCTCGATCTTCTTTGTCGTTGGTGCAGTCTTCTCCGGCGTCACCGGATACATCGGCATGTGGCTCGCAGTGCGCGCGAACGTTCGCGTCGCGGCCGCAGCGCAAGAGACTGGCGAACAGCAAGCGATGAAGATCGCGATCCGCTCCGGTGGTGTCGCAGGGATGTTCACCGTCGGCCTGGGCTTGTTCGGCGCAACACTCGTCGTACTTATCTACAAGGGCGATGCACCCAAGGTGCTTGAAGGCTTCGGCTTCGGTGCCGCGCTGCTTGCGATGTTCATGCGAGTTGGTGGCGGAATCTTCACCAAGGCCGCCGACGTCGGTGCTGACTTGGTCGGCAAGGTTGAGCAGGGCATCCCTGAGGATGACCCGCGCAACGCTGCCACGATTGCCGACAACGTTGGTGACAACGTCGGCGACTGCGCCGGCATGGCCGCTGACCTGTTCGAGTCTTATGCCGTGACGTTGGTTGCCGCGTTGATCCTCGGCAAGGTTGCCTTCGGCGATATGGGCCTCGTTATTCCGCTCATCATTCCGGCAATCGGTGTCATCACCGCGATCCTCGGAATCTTCACTATCGCCCCACGCAAGGGCGATCGTTCCGGCATGACCGCGATCAACCGCGGATTCTTCCTGTCCGCAGTGATCTCGGCGATCCTCACGGTCATTGCAGCATTTGCGCTGTTGCCGAACCGCATCATTGACCTCAAGGGCGTGGATGTGGCTCGCCTCGGGATCGACGTGCTGACGCTGACGACGTTTGATCCTCGTTGGCTGATGATCGGCGCAGTGTTGATCGGCATCTTGCTCGCAGCTGCGATGCAGATCCTGACCGGCTACTTCACCGAGACGAACCGCAAGCCGGTCGACGACGTCGCCCAGTCCTCACTGACTGGCCCGGCAACGGTCATCCTCGCCGGAATCTCGCTTGGTCTGGAATCGGCGGTTTACTCCGCGTTGGTTATCGCTGCCGCTGTCTACGGCGCGTTCCTGCTCGGTGGCGGCTCGCTCGTCTTGAGCCTGTTCGCGATCGCACTGGCTGGTACCGGTTTGCTGACCACCGTCGGCGTGATTGTCGCGATGGACACGTTCGGTCCGATCTCCGACAACGCGCAGGGCATTGCTGAAATGTCCGGCGACGTTGACGAAGAAGGCGCACAGGTTCTTACGAACCTCGACGCAGTCGGCAACACGACAAAGGCCATCACCAAGGGCATCGCGATCGCGACTGCCGTGCTCGCGGCGACTGCACTCTTCGGTGCATTCCGCGACTCGATCGGCGAGGCCGTCGCCTCGGTCCAGGAATCAACCCCACGGGTACTTGAAGGCCTCGGCTTCACCAGTGGAACGCAGTACCTCGGAATCCTTGACGTCGCCAACCCACGCAACTTGGTTGGTTTGCTCATTGGTGCCTCGGTCGTGTTCCTGTTCTCGGGTCTGGCGATCAACGCCGTCTCCCGGGCAGCTGGAGCAGTGATCTTCGAGGTTCGTCGCCAGTTCCGCGAGAACCCCGGAATCATGACCTACGAAGTCAAGCCGGAGTACGCCCGCGTCGTCGACATCGTGACTCGCGATTCGCTACGCGAACTGGCGACTCCTGGGCTGCTAGCAGTGCTCACGCCGATCGCGGTCGGGTTCGCTCTCGGCATTGGTGCACTCGGCTCGTTCCTCGTCGGAACCATCGCGACCGGTTTGTTGATGGCAGTGTTCCTGTCCAACTCCGGTGGCGCGTGGGATAACTCGAAGAAGTTCGTTGAGGACGGCGCGTATGGCGGAAAGGGTTCACCTGCTCACGAGGCCACCGTTATCGGTGACACCGTTGGTGACCCATTCAAGGACACCGCTGGCCCATCGATCAACCCGTTGATCAAGGTCATGAACCTCGTCGCACTGCTTATCGCCCCGGCGGTTGTGACGATGTTCCTCACCGAGCAAACGGCACTGCGACTGTTCATCGCAGCGCTGGCAACAGCGGTCATCGTTGCCGCAGTCATCATCAGCAAGCGTCGTCCAATTGCAGTGTCGCCTGACGAGATCGCAGACGACATCAAGGACGCTGATGGTCACGGACCGTCGTCTGGTGAGGCCGCTCAGCTTGACGAAGCGGTGCAAGAGGCAGCCGAAGATGCCGGCGTGCCGGCACCTGCGGAGGCTGGCGAAAAGTAGTTCGAATCAGCGAGCGACGCAGCCCCGACCAGCACCACGGTCGGGGCTGCGTCACGTTCGGATCCGTGGCGCCACCGTGATGCCGGAACCAACCGAGCGGAATCGCAGTCAAAGGGTCACCGGCTATGGTGAATAGCGATCGAGGGCTACAGTGACCGCAATTGCGCGCTCGCCGAGCACATCGAGCGTCAGTAGCACCGCAAGACAAGTCGCCAGCAACAACATGCACGCACCAACGTGAAGGAGCACCCACCGTGCCCAGTAAGGATGGCCTACGCCGGCTCGTGATCGTGGAGTCCCCGGCTAAGGCAAAGACCATCCAGGGGTACCTCGGACCTGGGTACGAGGTTGACTCCAGCGTTGGCCATATTCGTGATCTTCCCGACTCTGCCAACATCCCGGCAAAGTACAAAGGCCTGCCGTGGGCGCGGATGGCGATCGACGTCGACAACGACTTCACCCCTATCTATGTGGTCGACGCACGCAAGAAGGCCAAAGTTGCCGAGCTGAAGAAGAAGCTCGAATCTGCCGACGAACTCCTGCTCGCCACAGATGAGGACCGCGAGGGTGAGGCAATCGCCTGGCACTTGCTTGAGGTCCTCAAGCCGAAGGTCCCAGCCAAGCGCATGGTGTTCCACGAGATCACCAAAGAAGCGATCACTCGTGCGGTGGACCAAACTCGCGAGCTCAATCGCGACCTCGTCGATGCCCAAGAAGCCCGCCGAATCCTTGACCGGCTCTACGGCTATGAGATCTCCCCGGTGCTGTGGAAGAAGGTCATGCAAGGCCTTTCAGCAGGACGGGTCCAGTCCGTCGCGTTGCGTCTTGTGGTGGACCGCGAGCGCGCTCGGATTGCGCACAAGTCAGCCGAATATTGGGATCTGGAAGCAACCGTTGACCCGGGTTCGTTCAACGCTCGCCTGACCTCGATCGACGGCAAGCGGATCGCTCAGGGCAACGACTTTGACTCCCTCGGCGCGCTCAAGAAGCCCGACATCGTTCGGATGAATGCCAGCGAGGCCGAGGCTCTCGCCGACGCGCTCACCGGTGTGGACCTCACCGTCGCCTCGGTCGACAATCGCCCAGGAACCCGCAAGCCAGCGGCACCATTCATGACCTCGACGCTGCAGCGCGAAGCCTCCAACAAGCTGCGCTGGGGCGCCCAGCGCACAATGCGCGTGGCGCAGGGCCTCTACGAACGCGGCTTCATCACCTATATGCGTACCGACTCCACGACGCTCTCGGATTCGGCGATCAACGCCGCTCGTGCACAAGCCGCGGACCTGTACGGCTCGGACCATGTGTCACCGGCCCCGCGCCGCTATGAACGCAAGGTCAAGAACGCGCAAGAGGCGCACGAGGCGATCCGCCCGTCCGGCGATACGTTCCGCACACCTGCAGAGGTCGCTGGCCAGCTCACCGGTGACGACTTCGCGCTATATGACCTGATCTGGAAGCGCACAGTTGCGTCACAGATGGCTGACGCCAAGGTCGCCACCACCACGATCAAACTCGCCGCAACCGCCAACGATGGCCGCGCTGTCGAGTTCTCGGCCAGTGGCACCGTCATCACGTTCCCCGGCTTCTTGGCTGCGTACGAAGAGGGCGACGACGACGATTCAGGCGATGGCGACAAAGGTAAGAAGGAGGTCCGCCTCCCAGCACTTGCCGAGGGTGACTCCGCCATCTTGGCCGCACTTTCTGCCGAGGGCCACGCCACGAAGCCACCTGCTCGTTACACCGAGGCGAGCCTGGTCAAGGACCTTGAAGAACGAGGCATCGGCCGACCAAGTACCTATGCGTCGATCATGACCGTGCTTGTCGACCGCGGTTACGTCACCAAGCGCGGCACTGCGCTCGTCCCAAGTTGGCTCGCCTTCTCCGTGGTGCGCCTGCTTGAAGAACACTTCGGTGGCCTCGTGGACTACGCGTTCACCGCCACGATGGAAGAAGTCCTCGACACCGTTGCATCCGGCAACGAGTCGCGCCTGCAGGTGCTGAAGGACTTCTACTTCGGAGGATCTGAGCTCGTCCGTGAGGGATTCCCCGGGGTGAAGTCGCTGGTCGAGAAGTTCGGCGACATCGATGCCCGAGCGAACGCGACGTTCCCGATCGAGGGTTCGGACATCGTCTTGCGGGTCGGTCGCTACGGCCCGTATCTGGACAAGAACGGTCAACTCGCGAACGTGCCCGAGGACCTCGCACCCGATGAGTTGACGATCGAGAAGGCCGAGGAACTGCTCGCCGCGCCCTCAGGGGATCGCGAGCTCGGCATCGACCCAGTCAGTGGCAACCAGTTGGTCGCCAAGTCCGGTCGCTACGGCCCGTACGTCACCGAGATCCTGCCAGAACCAGAAGAGCCGAAGCCCAGTGATGACCCCGACGCCAAGCCAAAGAAGCGCGTCGCGAAGTCCAAAGTGAAGCCGCGCACCGCGAGCCTGTTCAAAGAGATGGATCTGGACTCGGTCACGCTCGAAGATGCACTCAAGCTGCTGTCGATTCCGCGCGTTGTTGGGCAGCACCCGGAGGACCAAGAAGAGATCGTGGCCCGCAACGGTCGCTACGGCCCGTACATCACCTGGAATAAGGAATCACGGTCACTTCCTGACGAGCCGAGCATCTTCACAATCGACTTGCCCGGTGCGCTCGCGTTGCTCGCGCAGCCGAAGCAGCGGGGCCGTCGTGCTGCCGATCCAGGCAAGGAGATCGGCGAGGATCCCAACACCAAGGGCATGATCATGCTCAAGGACGGACGGTTCGGGCCGTACGTCACCGACGGCGAGACCAACGCCTCGCTACGTCGAGCAGATGATCCGATGACGATTACGTTAGCTCGCGCTGTCGAGTTGCTTGCTGAGCGTCGCGCGGCCGGTCCGCCGCAGAAGCGTGCCAAGAAGGCCGCGAAGAAGGCTCCAGCGAAGAAGGCCGCTGCCAAGAAGACGACCGCCAAGAAGGCAGCTACGAAGAAGACGGCAGCAAAGAAGGCAGTAGTAAAGGCGTGACCAGTTCGACCGGGACCTTCATCGTTTTTGAAGGTGGCGAAGGTGCGGGCAAGTCGACGCAGGTTGCGCTGTTGCGCGACGCACTCGAAGCTCAAGGTCGCGAAGTTGTCCTGACCCGCGAGCCCGGCGGAACTCCCACCGCAGAGGCGATCCGGGCACTTGTGCTCGACGTCGCCCATGCTGGCCTCGACGCTCGGGCGGAGGCGCTGTTGTTCGCGGCTGCTCGCGCCGAGCATGTGTCGGCGCTCATCCGCCCCGCGTTGGAGCGCGGCGCGACGGTCATTTGCGACCGCTACATCGACTCGTCAGTCGCGTACCAGGGCCTCGGCCGTGAACTTGGGGCGGATCAGATCCGCGAACTCAGTGCGTGGGCAACCGAGAACCTGGCTGCCGACCTCACGATCGTGCTCGACATCGACCCAGTTGTTGGCCTGGCCCGCGCCGGGCAGGTCAGCGACGCACCCGACCGCATGGAGTCGGAGGCGCTGAGCTTCCACCAAATGGTCCGCGCCGCGTTCCTCAATGCCGCTGCAGCGAACCCCGCCACCTACGCAGTCATTGACGCAACCGCGTCACCCGCGGAGATCCATACGCAGATCGTCGCGCGAATCCAGGCTTAAACCAACAGTGTGCGTGATTTGTGTCGAATAGCCACACAAATCACGCACGCTGTTTGGGAAACGACTAGATGCCGACTGCCTTCTTCAGCGAATCCACGGCGCCGACGCCGCGGGCGCGTGCCTTACGAAGGTTCGCGGTGATCTGGTCCGCCTTGCCTTCGTACTGCAGGTCTTCATTCTTGAAGGTGAAGCCCGCAATTTCCTTGGCGCGGCCAGTGACGGAAAGCGCAGTGTTTTTGGTTGAGTCGATGAGGTTCATGGTGAAACCCCTTTCGTCTATGGGAGTCCGTCTGACCGGCTCCGTGGCTGGTGCTCTTGGTTCTGTTATGCCCACTACGGAGGGCGAATAACACGTATGTGAGCCACGCCATGTCGGGTGCCTCACCCGGAAAGCGATGAATCTTTGCTGTTGATTTGTCGACTCCGTGTTCCTGCGCGGGCAGCGGGAGGCAGAATCGGACCCGTGACGGTGTGGGACGAGCTAGTCGGGCAGCAAGCGGCCATCGAGGTGTTGGGTGCGGCGGCAACTGACGCCGCCATGGCAACCCCTGGTCCTGCGATGACCCACGCGTGGCTGATGACGGGTCCGCCCGGAAGCGGTCGATCGACCGCCGCTCGCGCGTTCGCCGCAGCCCTGATGTGTCCGGATGGTGGATGTGGGCAGTGCGCGGATTGCCGCAGCGTGCTTGCTGGATCGCACCTTGACGTTGAAGTCATCCGCCCGGAAGGCGTTACCTACAAGACTGCCGATGCGCGCGCGCTGGTGCAGCGTGCGTCTATGGCGCCGAGCCGCGGCAAGTGGCACGTCCTCGTCTTGGAGGATGCTGATCGCCTCACCGAGACCGCGAACAATGTGCTGCTGAAGGCGATCGAAGAACCGCCGCCGCGCGCGGTCTGGCTTCTCTGCACGCCGAGCGTGGAGGACGTCCTCCCGACCATCAGGTCGCGGTGCCGCCACATCATGCTCAAGACGCCGACGCCCACCGATGTCGCCGACTTTCTCGTCGAGGCTGAATCAGTTGACGCCACAACCGCGTTGTTCGCGGCGCAGGCATCGCAGGGGCACGTCGGTCGGGCGCGGGCGCTCGCACGTGACGAGAACGCTCGCCAACGCCGCCGCGAGATCCTCTCGATCCCTGCCCGGCTAACCGACCTCCGCAACTGCTTCTCGTCTGCCGAAGCGATGGTCGCGACTGCCAAAGAGGATGCGCGCGCGATCACGGAGCCGCTGGACGCGAGGGAGAAGGAAGACCTCCTGTCAGCCTGGGGTGAAGGTGCCGAGGGCCGGGGCGTCAAAGGTGGCGCACGCGGAGTGAAGGGTGCGATCAAGGAGCTGGAAGTTCGGCAAAAGTCGCGAACCACTCGGACGGAACGCGATCAGCTCGATCGTGCGCTGCTCGATCTGCTCGGGTTCTACCGAGATGTGCTCGCCCACCAATTTGGTGCGACCACTGACGGTTCCATCGCGATGATCAACGCTGAGATGCGAACGGAAATCGTGCGGGTTGCCGACGCGAGCAACACGATCGAGACGATGTGGCGGATTGATGCAATCGAACGCGCTCGCCTCGCACTCGACGCCAACGTCGCTCCCCAACTCGCGATGGAGGCGCTGACCATCGATCTGCGTCGGCCTGATTTGCGTCGATCCGCATCGTGAGGCCGCCATGGCGCCGGTCGGCATTTGGCGCAGCCGCGGCCGCGGCCGTGATGGGTCTGATGACTGCTTGCGGGTCCACTACCAGCGCCCCGACGCCTGCCGAACCAGGCGACCTCTCCCGTTTCTACAACCAGTCGATCACGTGGACTGCGTGCAAGTCTGAATTCCAATGCGGGACCTTCGACGTTCCGTTGGATTACTCGAACCCCGCCGGCGAAGCGATCACCATCGAGGTTCTCAAGGCACCCGCGACGGATCAGGCCAAGCGGCTCGGCTCACTGGTGATCAACCCCGGCGGGCCAGGCGCCTCAGGCGTCGAGTTCGCGCAGTACGCGGGTGGAACGATCAGCCCGTCAGTCCTCGCGGCATACGACGTCGTGGGGTTCGATCCCAGAGGTGTTGTGGCGAGCACCCCGATTGTTTGCATGGACGGCGAACAAACCGACCAGTTTCTTGCCTCCCTCGGGGCCCCAGCGGATGCGGCCCAACGTGAGCAAGTCGAGCGGGTCGCCCGCGGACTTGGCGAGTCCTGTGACACGAATTCGCCGTCGCTGACACCGGCAATCGGCACCATTGCGGCGGCACGCGACATGGACGTCTTGCGGCATCTGCTCGGCGAGTCGAAGCTCAACTTCCTCGGGTTGTCGTACGGCACGTTGCTCGGGCTGATGTACCTCGAAGAGTTCAACGCTCACGCTGGCCGGTTCGTGTTGGACGGCGTGATCAACCCCGCGCTGTCGAACGCCGACGTCGCACGAGGGCAGGCGGAGGGGTTCCAGCTCGCGCTGTCTCGGTTCATCGCAGACTGCCCGAACCATGCGGACTGCCCGTTGCCAGCGGACCAGGGCGGGGCCGTCGAGAAGATCAATTCGTGGATGGCGCAGATCGCGGTGGCCCCGATTAAGGCTGAACCTGACCGACCGCTGACGCGACCGTTAGCGACTAACGGAATCGTCGGCAGCCTCTACAACGAGGGCGACGGGTGGCCGCAGCTGCGCAGCGCGCTGAGCGCGGGGTTCAGGGGCGACGGCACGCCGCTACTTGAGATCGTCGATTCGTTCACCGGACGCCAGGCCGACGGCACCTACCGCAACAACGCTATCGACGCGTTGTACGCGGTGAGTTGTCTGGACCGCCCAGATCGAGCCGATGCGGACACGACAGCGCAGTACGCGCAGGAGTGGGCGCGCACAGCTCCAACTTTTGGGCCTGAGCTCGCGTGGGGGAATCTGCCGTGCGGAACGTGGCCCGCCGCCGCGACGTTCGAGCCGCATCCGATCACTGTCACGACCGAAACGCCGGTCCTGCTAGTGGGTACCCGGTATGACCCTGCGACTCCATACGTCTGGGCCGAACAAGTGTCGAAGCAGTTACCAAACAACCACTTCCTCAGCTACGAAGACGACGGGCACACCGGGTACGGCGACAGCCCGTGCGTGAACAAGGCCGTCGACTCGCTACTTCTCACCGGTGCGGTGTCCTCCTCGGCCACCAGTTCTTGCTCCTGATCGCTGTTCATGGCCTCGGCGTTGGCGCTCCACACGGATGCACCGAAACGTTTCGATCGGGACCTAAGGCCTATGTCCCCAAAGAAATAGTGTGAAGAGTTCCACATCAATTGCCCCCGAATTTTCAACACAGCGTGATGGTTCGCCCGCAGGACTCGATTGTGCGCTTGTGAACCCTCACAGAGCGTGAAACCCCTTGTCTTGCAAGGGTTTTCGATCTTCAAAACGGTGTTAGGTTCGCCAGGTTGTTCGTTCCGAGCGCCGCCCCCCGGTGGCGCACGAACACACCGCTGAGTCACCACATCGATTAGCGGCCCATATTCCCCAGGGCCCATCGAATGACGGTGTACCGGGGACCCATAAGAAAGTTGGGGCGAATCCGGCACGTGCCGGTAGGGCGATCCTTGCGCCCGAGTCCGTCAGCTAACCCGGGAAGCGGCTCGAGGAGGAGTTCGTTTCGTCATGCGTTTTTCGCGCCTTGTAGGCGCATCTGTTTCTGTTGTTGCTGCAACCGCAGTGTTCGTTCCCGTTTCCGTCACCAGCGTCGCCAATGCTGCGCCCGTCACCGTTGGCATCGGCGCAGCTGTTGCTGCGCCAGCACCCCTCACGCCAGCGCAGATTAAGGCCGCAAAGCTTGCCAAGCGGGCAGCCTGGGCCAAGGACATGCGCAAGCGCATTGTCAAGTTCGCGAAGTCACGCCAGGGCCGTGGCCAGTACGTCGCAGGCGCTGAGTCCTCATGGGCATTCGACTGCTCGGGATTCACCAAGGTTGTGTACCAGCGGGTCGCCAAGATCAACATTCCGCACTACTCCGGCGCGCAACTCAACATGCGTCGCGGACAGCGAGTGAGCAAGAGCAACCTGCTGCCGGGCGACATCCTCGCGTGGGGCTCGAACGGCTCGCAGCACGTGTCGATCTACATCGGCAAGGGAAAGATGATCGGGGCGAACAACCCGAGCCGCGACGTCGTCATCGAACCCATCAACAACAGCTACTGGGCACCGCGCTACGCCGGCGCCCGCCGCCTCATCGTCGGCTAGCACCCGCACCACCGCTTCCACAGGTTGGTGAAGACATCCGGCCAGCCGGGTGTGTTCACCAACCTGTGAGTGGTTAAGGGGTTGCTTCGGCTTGCAGGTGCAGGTGCGACGCGGGCTGGTGTGACCTAGGCTCGCGCGGGTGGAGGATCTGCGGCAGATCGGCAGCGTTGCTGAGGAGACCGGTCTTAGCCTGCGTACGATCCGCTACTACGAAGAGGTCGGGCTCGTGGTCCCTGCTGAACGCTCTGCTGGCGGGTTTCGGATGTACTCAGCCGATGATGTGCGAAGACTCAAACTGATTATGTTGATGAAGCCTCTCGATATCACTCTCGCGCAGATGGCCGAGCTCATCGACGCGATCGAGAATCCGGAACGCTCACGCAGTGCGCTGCGCGACAGTCACGAGATCTTGACTCAACGGTGCGAGAAGTTGCGGCGCCAACTCGACGCTGCCCAGGCCCTGGTGTCGGCTGTGAATGGCGCCATCGTCGCTAACGCCTGACGTTAGAGATCCCTGGTGGTGCCCGCGTGCCTGCGGTGCATGGCTTCGCTGGCGCGATTCATCCCAACGATCGTCACGGTCTTACCTTTGGACGCGTACTTGGTTTCGATCGAGTCGAGCGCGGCCACAGTTGAGGGATCCCAAATGTGGGCATCCGACAGATCGATCACTACGTTCGCAGGGTCGTTGGCGTAGTCGAATTGGAACACCAGGTCGTTGCTTGAGGCGAAGAAGAGTTCACCGTTGACTTTGTAGATACGGGTCTGCTCCTCCGTGAGGTCCATGACTGGGACGACCTCGGCCATGTGCGCAACCCGACGGGCGAACATGACCATCGCGACAACAACTCCGACGATCACCCCGATCGCCAGGTTGTGGGTGGCGACGACGACCACAACTGTGACGGCCATGACGAATGTTTCGGTCTTGGGGAGTCGACGCAGCGTCGAGGGCTTGACGCTGTGCCAATCAAACGTGCTGTAGGCGACGAAGAGCATCACCGCGACAAGTGCAGCCATCGGGATGATCGAGACGATGTCTCCCAACGCGACCACCAGGATCAGCAGAAATACTCCGGCGAGGAACGTCGACAGTCTGGTCCGTGCCCCCGAGACCTTCACGTTGATCATGGTTTGGCCGATCATCGCGCAGCCGCCCATTCCACCGAAGAACCCGGTGACAACATTCGCGACACCTTGGCCCCATGACTCACGGGTCTTGTCGGAGTGTGAGTCGGTGATGTCGTCGACCAACTTGGCCGTCATGAGCGACTCCATGAGCCCAACAAGGGCCATCGCGAGTGCGTACGGAAATATCACCTTGAGCGTCTCGAGGGTGTAGGGGACGTCCGGAATGAGCAGGGACGGCAGTGAATCTGGGAGCTTGCCTTCATCGCCAACGTTGGGGACGTTGATCGCGGCAATGACCGTGATTGCCGTGAGCACGATGATGGCGATGAGTGGACTTGGGATCGTTGTCGTCAACTTCGGGAACAAGAAGATGATCGCTAACCCTACGGCGACCATCGGATAGACCATCCACGGTACGTCGATCAGACCGGGGAGTTGCGCGAGCGCAATCAGGATCGCAAGCGAGTTGACGAACCCGACCATGACGCTGCGCGGAATGAACCGCATGAGCTTCGCGATGCCTGCCGCTGCCAACAGAACTTGAAGCAGCCCACCCAGGATGACCGCAGCGAGGAGGTATTCCAGGCCGTGGGAAGCCACAAGCGGCGCGATCACCAGCGCAACTGCTGCCGTAGCCGCGGAGATCATTGCGCGTCTGCCACCGACGAACGCGATCGTCACCGCCATGGTGAACGACGCAAAGAGTCCGACCTGCGGATCCACTCCGGCAATGATCGAGAACGAGATCGCTTCAGGGATCAGCGCGAGTGCGACGACAAGGCCAGCGAGTACCTCGGTGCGGATGACCTTGGGTGTGAATGTTCCGCGGGTTCGGTCGATGAATGACGCCTCGGACGCACGGTCGGTGGCAAGCGGAGCAGACACGTGGCGCCTTTCGACGGTGGGGTTTGCGGGTCAATCTCTGGCGCCTGCGCGAACTTCCCGCGCGTCATTCGGCCGAGCGCGAACTCTACCGTTACGTGAGGGTTGCCGCCATGTTGGGCGGGATGTGCATTTCGGACTCGATTCACCGGAGTCGGGTTCCGGTTTCAGCACACAGCGGTGGATTGGAGCCCATTTCGGGCCTCAATCCACCGCTGT
>CAUJEJ010000041.1 GCA_963169255.1 Actinomycetota bacterium
TGAGCAGGTCACGGGGTACCTCGCAAGCCACTTCCCAGGCGTCCACACCGCGGTGCAGGACGAACAGAACGGAACCGGCCATGCCGTTCGTTGTGCGCTCGCCGGGTTGGCCGAAGATGGAATTGAACTTCCGTCGGAGCCGATCGTTGTGCTCGCTGGCGACACCCCGCTCCTGACTGGCCAAACCCTCGCGGACCTCGTTGTCACTCACGAACGCGCACACGCAGCAGTCACGGTCCTGTCTGCGGACCTCGAGAACCCGTTCGGCTATGGCCGCATCGTCCGCGACGGCGACGGCAATGTGATGGCGATCGTTGAACAGAAGGACGCGACTGCCGAACAAGCCCTCGTGCACGAGATCAATTCGGGAATGTTCGCGTTCGATCCAGCAACGCTCGTTGACGCGCTTGCTCGCCTCACCACCGACAATTCGCAAGGTGAGGAATACCTCACCGATGTCCTCGCGATCGCACGCGGTGACGGTCGCACGGTGGCTGCCCACAAGGCGCCGGACCCCGATGAGGTCCACGGCATCAACAATCGAGCCCAACTCGCGGCGGCGGCAGCGCTTCTGAGAGATCGCATAAACCTCCGGCACATGATGGCCGGAGTGACGATCGTGGACCCAGCAACCACATGGATCGAACCGGGTGCAGTGATCGCCCCGGATGCCGTGATCGAGCGCAACACATCGATCGATGCCACGAGCGCAGTGGGTAGCGGTGCAGTCATTGGTCCGGACACGTCGCTGATTGACACGACCGTTGAGGCCGAGGCTGAAGTACTGCGCAGTCAATGCCTCAGCGCACACATCGGCGCTGGTGCGTCCGTCGGGCCGTTTAGCTACTTGCGGCCCGCGACGTCGCTTGGAGCAGGTGGGCGAATTGGCGCGTTCGTCGAGGTAAAGAAGTCCACTATTGGGGCGCACAGCAAGGTGCCGCATCTTTCCTACGTGGGCGACGCGCAGATCGGTGAAGGCACAAATATCGGAGCCGCCACCATCTTCGCAAACTACGACGGGGAGAATAAGCACGCGACCGTGATCGGTGACCACGTTCGAGTGGGGAGTGATTCGATCCTGGTCGCGCCAGTCAGAATCGGCGATGGTTCGTACACCGCGGCAGGGTCAGTGATCACTCAGGATGTTCCTGCTGGTGCGATCGGAATTGGCCGAGGCCGCCAGGCGAATATCGATGGGTGGGTAGCGCGCAAGCGCCCCGGAACCGACTCGGCGAGGGCCGCTCAGGATTCTGGCGACAGCACGACCCAGGACAGCTAGGAAGAAGACCGTTTGAACCCTGCTCTTCATGTGCAGTGCAGGGCCGGGTGCAAGCAAGGCAAATGCAAGGCAAGTGCAGGGCAAGCGAAGTGCAATGCAAAGGGAGACACCAGACATCGTGAATGCTGTAATTCGGACGCCGCAGAGCCGCCTGATGGTTTTCGGGGGCCGTGGCAACACCGAACTCGCACACCAGGTCGCGGCGCAACTTGGCACCGAACTCACGCCAATGAGCGCCTACGACTTTGCCAATGGCGAGATCTTCGTCCGCTTTCACGAGAGCGTGCGTGGCTGTGATGCGTATGTGATCCAAAGTCATTGCGACAACATCAACACCGCGATCATGGAACAACTCATCATGGTCGATGCACTCAAGCGTGCGTCGGCCGAACGCATCACTGTGGTCACGCCGTTCTACGGGTATGCCCGGCAAGATAAGAAGCACCGTGGGCGCGAGCCCATCACGGCGCGCCTCATGGCCGATCTGTTCAAGACAGCCGGCGCCGACCGCCTCATGGCGGTGGATCTGCACACGTCACAAATTCAGGGCTTCTTCGACGGCCCTGTTGACCACCTCTTCGCGCTGCCGATCCTCGCGGAGTACATCGCGGGCCGCGTCGACAACGAACGCATCGCCGTGGTCTCGCCCGATGCTGGCCGCGTCCGGGTTGCTGAACGTTGGACCGATGTCCTGAACGCGCCTCTGGCAATCATTCATAAGCGCCGCGATCCCGACATCGCGAATGAGGTCAAGGTCTTCGAGGTCGTTGGTGACGTCCGTGATCGCGTTTGTGTGCTCGTCGACGACATGATTGATACCGGCGGAACTATCACCAAAGCCGCAGACACGCTCTTCGACCAGGGCGCAGCGGAGGTCATCGTCGCTGCGACGCATGGCGTCCTGAGTGACCCTGCAACGGAGCGCATTAAGAACTCCCGTATCTCCGAAGTTGTCGTGACGGACACGCTGCCGATCCCAAGTGAACGCCAAATCGACAAATTGACGATTCTCCCGATCGCACCACTGATCGCAAAGGCCGTCCACGAGGTCTTTACCGATGGATCGGTGACGAGCCTCTTTGGTTCGGCGCACGGTTAGCCCACCGCTTACGCTCGGTGGCCCCGCGGGATTGGTCACTTTGCCGTAGGTGCCCGGCGACGCGACCTGGCGACGGGTTAGGCTTGGACTTCCATTAGGCGAGGGTGCGCACGCTCACCGTGAGCGGTTTGCGACGCCGTTATCGACGAAAAGAAAGAAACTCACATGTCAAAGATCCAGATTGATGCTGCCCCACGTACCGACTTCGGTAAGGGCGCTGCGCGCCAGATCCGCCGCGATGGCCGCGTTCCCGCAGTTGTCTACGGCAGCGGCACCGACGTTCAGCATGTTTCACTCCCGGGCCACGACCTGATGATGGCGTTGAAGACCTCGCAGGTCATCCTCGAAGTCAACGTTGGCGGCGACGCCCTCAATGTTGCTCCACGCCAGGTCCAGAAGGACCCGGTTCGTGGAACGCTTGAGCACGTCGACCTCATTGTGTTGTCGGCGCAAGAAGTTCGTGAGCGCCTCGTGGTGGGTGCCGCGGTTGCCAAGGCCGAACAGGTCGCGATCGACGAAGAACTCGATCAGGTCACACTCGTCATGGCAGTGCGCGAACTGCTTGACGAAGGTGTCGAAGCTGATGACGCGATCACTCAGGCAGTTGAGAGCGTCCGTGAAGCAATGGCTGCTCAGGCTGCCGCTGCAGCCCAGGCGGCTGCTGCTGAAGAAGCACAAGATGCTGAAGATGCCGCAGAAGCCGCAGAAGGTGCTGCCGACGCAGGCTCTGCTGGCGAGTCCAGCGACGAGGGATAGTTTCCGTTGTCCACCTGGCTCATTGTCGGGCTAGGCAACCCCGGCAAGGAGTACGCCGCAACTCGTCACAACATCGGCTACCTCGTCGTTGACGAGTTGGCGGCGCGGATGAGTGCAGCGTTCGCGAAACATCGGCGTGCACACGCTGACGTGGCGGATGGTCGGCTCGGTGCCGAGCGTCTTGAACTCCTCAAGTCGCGGACATACATGAACGAGTCCGGTGGGCCGGTGAAGGCTGCGGCAGACTACGCCAAGGTCACTGTCGATCGAGTCATCGTCGTGCAGGATGAACTTGACATTCCGTTTGGTTCGATCAGGATCAAGGTCGGCGGTGGCGATGGCGGCCACAACGGTGTGAAGTCCATCAAGAAGTCCCTGGGGTCTGGTGACTTCACCCGAGTGCGAGTCGGGATAGATCGGCCCCCAGGCCGCCAAGATCCGGCCGACTATGTGCTGCGTGGCTTCAACGCTGTCGATCGGCGAGAGTTGCCGAATGTCATCGCTACCGCGGCTGATGCAGTTGAGGCGGTCATCACAGACGGCATAGCGGCCGCGCAGAACCATTACCACAGCGGGTAGCGTCGACTTCTGTGGAACTTGAGCAGAACGAAACCGATCAAGAGCTAGCGACCCGCGTTGCCCAGGCTGCGGGAATGTTGGTGTTGCAGCTTCGGTCTGAGTTCGGCCCGATCGAACCGGGTGACAAAGCTCGCCGCAAGGAATTGAAAGACACCGCTGATCGCGCGTCCCACGAGTACATCGCTGCCGAGCTGCAGGCTGCTCGGCCGGGCGATGCGGTGTTGAGCGAAGAAGGCGTAGACCAGTCCGCGCGTGACGAGGCAGATCGTGTGTGGATCGTTGATCCGCTCGATGGAACTGCTGAGTACGGCAGCGGTTTGGCCGACTTCGCGATCCACATTGCGCTGTGGGAACGAAGCGAGGCGGCAGCGGCGAATTTGCTCCTTGGTGTGGTTGATCTGCCTGCTCAGGGCATCACCCGCGCAACGACAGACGCAGACGCTGTGCCGCCGGAGTTCGATAGCTCGCGGCCCGTCCGCCTGGTCGTCTCGCGTAGCCGCCCACCGGCGATTGCCGACGCCGGGCTCGCCCGGTTTGCCGAGCAGCTCGCCGATGCTGGCGTCACGGACCAGGGCGTCGAGGTCATCAACGTTGGATCCGTCGGCGCGAAGGTCGGCGAGATCCTCGCTGGCCGCGCCGATGCCTACGTGCACGACACCGGCTTCTACGAGTGGGATGTCGCAGCACCGCTCGCGGTCGCCGCGCACTACGGCCTTGCGACCGGACACATCGACGGCTCTCACGTCACGTTTAACCACCGGCCACCATGGGTTGAGAACCTCGTCGTGTGCCAACCGGTGCTCGCACCGTTCCTGATCGGATAGGCCTGTCCATAGCCGGACAGTGCTGGCGTAGCCTGGTTGATTGTGACGCTGCA
>CAUJEJ010000042.1 GCA_963169255.1 Actinomycetota bacterium
GCCAACGTGGAGCCGTCATCGACAAGATCGAGCATCGACAACCGGTAGATGATGATGAATTCCGCTCCCACACGCTCGCGAACGCGACGCACGATCTCCACCGCGAACTTGATGCGGTTTTCGTACGAACCGCCCCACTCATCCGTTCGGTGGTTTGTGCGTGTGGCGATGAATTCGTTGATGAGGTAGCCCTCAGAACCCATGATCTCGACGCCGTCGTACCCGGCTCGCTTTGCCAACTCAGCACAGCGGACAAAGTCCTCGATGGTGCGCTCGATGTCCTCAGCCGTCATCTCGCGGGGAGGGAACGGGGAGATCGGGGCCTGGATCGGACTCGGACCAACCAGCTCAGGGTGGTACGCGTAGCGCCCAAAGTGCAGAATCTGCATCGCGATGCGCCCGCCCACGGCGTGCACTGCATCAGTAACGATGCGGTGCTGGTCGGCTTCGTCCGGCGTCGACAACTTTGCACCACCTGGGTACGGCCGCGCCTCGTCGTTCGGTGCGATTCCGCCAGTCACGATGAGGGACACGCCGCCTCGTGCGCGGGCCGCGTAGAACGCTGCCATCCGATTGAAGCCGTCTTCGGCTTCCTCAAGTCCAACGTGCATCGAACCCATGAGGACGCGGTTCGGCAACGTCACGAAACCGAGGTCTAGTGGCGCGAGCATGTGCGGGTAAGTGTCGTGACTTGATTCAACGTTCAACGAGTTCTCCTGAGCCGATGAGGTCGCCACCACGTGGATGACACCTACGTGAGTGCGCGTAGAACCATCATGTCAGCGCCAATTCTCCAGCGATGAGGCGGCGCGGAACACCGTCGCGACCCGGCGCTAGCGCAGTGCCGGGACCCCCGTGACGTGGGTGATGAACTTCGCTTGTTTCGAGACGCGGGTATAGACGCCTGGGTACTTGGCGGATCCGCATCGATCGCCCCAACTGACGATGCCAACAAGCAGGCGCCGCCCAGCCACAGTCGTCAGCGGCCCACCGCTGTCGCCTTGGCACGCATCGCTTCGGCCGCTCGGAACACCGGCGCACAACATGGACACTCGGTGGTAGCTCGAGCCGTAGCGGCCGCACGCGGCCTTAGTGCCGGCCCGGTCCGAGACCTTCGCACTGTTCAGCGCGTCGGCAACGGCCTGATGCCCACGACTCTTTGACCCAAAGCCGAAGACTTCCAAGGCGGCGCCCTTCTTTGGCGAGCGCGTAGGCCCGGCAAACGGAATGGGTTCGGTATCCATAACCGTTGCCGTCTTGATGAGCGCGACGTCGTTGCGCATGGTGCGGATGTTGAACTTCGGGTGGACGTAGATCCGCGAGAACTTCACCCGTTCGCCTGGAGCATCAAACGTTGTCGGATTGATGAACGCCCCGCTGCCGCTCACGCTGGCCAGCGCCCGACCATCCTTCACGCAGTGTGCCGCGGTCAAGAGCCATTCCGAATCGATGACCGAAGCACCGCAAACCCCACGGCCTGACCGGAACTTCACATCGAGGAGGGCGAACCAGGGAGTCGCAGTTGTGGTTTGATCAACCACGTTGCCGCCGACCACTCGGGTCGTAGGTGCATCGGCGTGGCGTGCGGCCGTTGCCTGCGTGGCAGGCAGGAGCACGCTCGCGGCCATCGCAATAGCTGCCAGCGACGCACCGAACACCTTTGCCTTCACTGCCTCAGGCTATGCCCGAAACCGCCGAAAGTCGCCATCAATATTTGAGATCTAACCCGCGTCGGGCAAATTCTTGGAAGAAACCTAGGGATCTCGCAGGCGAAATCCATCCGATCGGGTGAGTCTCGCTGGCTCTACCCGCCGACGATCTTCGCTTCGCCCGGTCACTACCTGGGTATGCGACCTTTGCCACACCGAACATCGCCCTACTACGAACCCTGCACGGCCTACGGAACCGTCAGTTAGAGTTAATGGCAGAACAATCCGCATCTGCGCTCGGCGCTTCGGTGTGACCTTCCCATGTAGTAGGAGCTCTTGTTGCGCGACCAGCATGCTGACTCCGGCGGCGCGCAACCCCCGGCCGACGTGCAACGACCTCTGCGCATTGCCTTGCTCTCGTACCGGAGTAAGGCCCATAGCGGCGGCCAAGGCATCTACATCCGCCATCTGTCGCGGGAGCTCGCCGCCCTCGGTCATGACGTTGAGGTCATCTCTGGCCCGCCGTATCCACCGTTGGACGCGGGCCCGCGGCTCACAATGGTCCCGAGCCTGGATCTCTACCGCGAGCCCGACCCATTCCGGGTTCCTCGGCCCTCGGAGTTCCGCTCTGCGATCGATGTGTACGAATTCTTGTCGATGTGTACGGGGGCGTTCCCGGAGCCGTTGACCTTCAGCATGCGCGCGCGTCGACTGTTGTCCAAGCGTCCGCCCGAGCAGCAGCCCGACATCATCCATGACAACCAGACCCTCGGGTACGGCATGGTTCTGATGGAAAAACAAGGACTTCCGGTGGTCGCCACGATTCACCACCCGATCACGGTCGACAAGTCGCTTGAACTTGCCAGCGCGAACCTTCGCCGCAAATTCATGATCCATCGCTGGTACTCGTTCCTTCGCATGCAGCGTCGCGTTGCGCAACGAATGCCCGAGATTCTCACGGTCAGCGAGTCGTCAGGGGTGGACATCGCCGCATCCTTCGGTGTGGATCACGGTCGTATCACCGTCGTTCCGCTCGGCGTCGAACACGACGTATTCGTCCCGCCGACCGCGCCACGCGTCCCCGGGCGCATCGTGACGACAGCCAGTGCCGATGTCCCCCTCAAGGGCCTCGTCCCGTTGTTGGAGGCATTGGCCAAATTGCGGACCGAGCGAGACGTTCACCTGATCGTCGTGGGTTCGTTGCGCGAAGGCGGCGCAACCGAAGAGACGTTGGAACGCCTCGACCTCCATGATGCGGTGGAGTTCCGTAGCGACGTCGCCGAGCCTGATTTGGTCGAGCTGTTTGGATCCGCCCAGGTAGCGGTGGTGCCGAGTTTGTACGAAGGCTTCAGCCTGCCGGCCGTCGAGATCATGGCGTGCGCGACGCCGCTAGTCGCAACCAATGCCGGTGCGTTGCCCGAGGTTGTCGGCCCGGATGGCGAGGCTGCCCTGCGCGTCGAACCGGGCGACCCGCAAGCACTCGCTGTCGCGATCGGCCAGATCCTTGACGACGATGAACTCGCTGCGCGACTCGGTACAACCGGGCGCAAGAGAGTCATCGAGAACTACACCTGGAGCGTTGTTGCCGCGCGTACGGCCGACTGGTATCGCCGGTGCATCGCTGAGCGTGCAGCCGCGGCCGCAGCACTAACGCCACCCGCAAGAACCAAGAAGACCAAGACCTGAGCTGGCGAAAGACCGAACCGATGGAGATCCCGTGCTGACAGTTGACTTCGACCGATTCCCCGTTGAACCAGGGGAACGGATCCTGGACATGGGCTGCGGGGGCGGCCGCCACGCCTTCGCGTTGTACCGCCAAGGTGCGGACGTCGTCGCGCTTGACATGGATGAAAAGGAACTCAAGGACGTCGCTGACATGTTCGAGGCGATGGCTGCCGAGGGTGAGGTACCTGCTGGCGCAACAGCGACGACCGTGCGCGGAAATGCCTACTCACTGCCATTCGAGGACAACTCGTTCGACAAGATCATCGCTGCTGAAGTCATGGAACACCTGCCGGAGGACACCCTCGCGATGGCAGAGCTGACTCGGGTACTCAAGCCCGGCGGCATCATCGCTGTCTCCGTGCCCAGGTGGTTGCCCGAGAAGGTCTGTTGGGCTCTGTCGGACGATTACCACGAGGTTGAGGGTGGTCATGTGCGCATCTACCGCGGCGACCTCCTCAAAGATCGCCTGACCCGCACGGGTCTGGAACTCATCGGTGACCACCATGCTCACGGACTACACGCCCCGTACTGGTGGCTCAAGTGCGCGGTTGGCGTCGACAACGACAGCAACCCGCTAGTGAAGGCGTACCACCGGATTCTGGTCTGGGACATGATGAGCGCACCGAAGTTGACCCGCATTGCGGAACGCTCGCTGAATCCGATCATCGGCAAGAGCTACGTCGTGTACCTGCGCAAGCCACTGGTTCGTGAACATGCCGCGGCATGAACTGCGTGATGCACCGGGAGTGCTCACCGCAGAACAGCTGCATCAGACCGTCGACGCGATAGTCGCGGCACAACAACCCAGCGGATCACTGCCTTGGCCGGACGGTCACACCGACGCCTGGGATCACGTGGAATGTGCGATGGCGCTGACCCTTGGTGGTCGCATTGACCAGGCCCGCGCGGCTTACGAATGGTTACGCCGGAATCAGGCAGCGGACGGCTCGTGGGCAATGTCGTACGACGAAGATCGCATCCTTGATGCCTCCGTCGACACCAACCAATGTGCGTACATCGCGGTGGGAATGTGGCAGTGGTGGCTGGTCACGGCTGACAGTTCGTTGCCCGTCGAGCTCTGGCCGAACGTCAAGCGTGCGCTGGACTTCGTCGTCGGAATGCAGTTGCCGAACGGATCGATCTCGTGGGGTCGATCACCGGAAGGTGTGACGAACGACGGCGCACTGTTGACCGGTTCGTCGTCGACGTATCAGGCGCTGCGTTGTGGACTCGCGCTCGCCGACTTGGTCGGTGAACCGCAGCCGGAATGGGAGATCGCGGCGGGACTGCTCAAGCACGCAGTAGCCGAACACCCTGAGGTGTTTCTGGACAAGAGTCGTTTCTCGATGGACTGGTACTACCCGGCATTGGGCGGTGCGGTTCACGGTCAAGCCGCGGCAGACATGTTCGCGGCTCGGTGGGATGACTTCATCATCGAAGGCTTCGGTGCGCGTTGCGTCTCGGATCGTCCTTGGATGACCGGTGCCGAAACCGCCGAGTTGGCGATGGCCCTGATCATCAATGGCCAAGACGAGACGGCTAAGACGTTGCTCGCGAACATCCAATGCCTGCGGCGTGAAGACGGTTCCTACTGGACCGGCATCGTCGTTGACGAGATGGTCTTCTGGCCTGGCGAAGCATCGTCGTGGACCTCTGCCGCTGTGGTCCTAGCCTGCGATGCTCTCGCAGGTGGATCCACCCTCGATCTGTTCAACGGTCGCGACCTCCCGCTCGGTCTACCGTTCGAACAAGCGGCGTGCCAGGGTCACGAGGTGCACTTGGCCTCGGTCGAGGCGGCCCGTGCCGTCGTCGCGTCGACGAGCTGAGATCTGCGTTAGCTGAAGTCCACGCCGGGGAGTCGGCGCAGTACCCGCAAGGAGTCCGTGACTGCCAGCTGGATGAACGCGCCCGATTCGACGGCCCGTTGCACCACGTGCCACGGCGGTTGCCCGCCATCAGCTGGGTCGGGGAAGACGTCATGTACGGCCAAGATCCCGTCTGGGCTGACGTGGCGGGCAAACGCGGAGTAGTCGTGTTGGGCAACTTCTTCGGTGTGATTGCCATCAAGGAACAGGAACTCCAGCGGAGTTGACCACCACGATCCGACCGATTGGGTGCTGCCAACGATCGGCGTCACCGTGTCTTCGAGCCCGGCGATTCGCAGCGTTCGGCGCAGCGACGGCAGCGTGTCGAGTCGTCCTGCATCGGGATCGACCAGCGACTCGTCGTGCCATTCCCAACCGACCTGGTTTTCTTCCGATCCGCGGTGGTGATCAAGGGCGATCACGGTTGCCCCCGCTGCCTTCGCGGCGCCACCGAGGACAACTGTGGACTTTCCGCAGTAGGTGCCGATCTCGAGCCAGACGCCGGGTGTGGCCAAGGTTGCTGCATCAAACAGAGCTGCAGCCTCTCGGACAGGCATGAACCCCTTCGTGGATTCGACGATGGTGGTGAGTTCAGGTGACAGCGGCATGGCGCTGAATGTAGACGAGGGGTTTGGTTCCGATCGCGGGCGCATCCGGGTAGGCAAACCGGCAACGTAGGCTTTGTGGGTCCAGGTGGTACGAGTGAGACGGAAGTGTGATGACCGAGATCGTCGATGACGGCCGCGTCGATGTGGCTGCTGCGGGTATTGACCCGGACGACCTTGCGACCTGCCTGCGGGTCTTCGAACAACTCAACGATCTACCCGTTGAACACCCGGACGCCATTGCGATCCAGCGAGCGACGGCTGGGCTATTTAAGACCGTGCGCAAACGCCGCCGAGTTGAACGCCGGGAAGAAGTGAAGGCGAATGACGACGCAGTGATTGCCGCAACTGCCACCGGTTCGCCGGAGCGCATCGATGACGAGACGCAGGGCTTGCCGATCGTGTCGAAGACGCAGGGGGCGTCGGCAGGGACGTTGCTCCGCCCGCAGGCGTGTTACATCTGCAAAGAGCGCTACACCGTGGTCGATGCCTTCTACCACCAGATGTGTCCGACGTGCGCAGCGGAGAATCGGTCGCGCCGCGATGCCTCGACGGACCTCACTGGTCGCCGTGCGCTGCTCACGGGAGGCCGCGCGAAGATCGGCATGTACATCGCGCTGCGACTGCTGCGCGATGGTGCTGACACAACGATCACCACACGATTCCCGAATGATGCGATCCGCAGATTCAAGGCGATGCCGGACAGCGATGACTGGATCGGGCGCCTGCACATCGTCGGTATCGACTTGCGAGATCCAGCGCAGGTCGTCGCGCTCGCCGATTCGGTCGCCGAGCGTGGGCCGCTAGACATTCTGATCAACAACGCGGCTCAGACGGTACGTCGTTCGCCCGGCTCCTATGCGCTGCTCGCTGAGTCCGAATCCGAAGAACTCCCCGAGGGCGAATTGCCGAGCGTCATCACCTTCGGACGCACGAGCGATGCCCACCCGGCCGCATTGATGGGTGCCGTCACCGGTAACCAGCCGGCCCCCGCCAACCTCACTGCCGCCCAGTTGACAACAGCGGCGCTCACGGGCGGATCATCTTCGCTGGCTCGCCTCGCTGATCAGACCGCGATCGACGCGGGTGGATTGCTGCCCGATCTACACGACCAAAACAGCTGGACGCAGATGGTCCACGAGGTTGATGCGCTCGAACTGTTGGAAGTGCAGCTCGCGAACGCGACGGCGCCGTTCATCTTGATCAGTCGCCTGCGCGCCTCGATGGCGGCGTCGCCTGCCCGCCGAAAGTACGTCGTTAACGTCTCGGCGATGGAAGGCCAATTCAGCCGCCGCTACAACGGGCCGGGGCATCCGCATACAAACATGGCGAAGGCTGCGCTCAACATGCTGACTCGCACGAGTGCGCTCGAGATGTTGGAAACCGACGGCATCTTGATGACCGCTGTCGACACCGGATGGATCACTGACGAGCGGCCACACCCGACCAAAGTCCGCCTCGCTGAAGAAGGCTTCCACGCGCCGCTTGATCTCGTCGACGGTGCAGCGCGGGTCTATGACCCAGTGATCCGCGGCGAGAACGGCGAGGACCTGTACGGCTGCTTCCTCAAGGACTTCAAGCCCTCGCCTTGGTAGTTCTCTGACCAGGTGAATCCCACGGGTCAACTACGAATTTGGTGCCCGGGAACTGCAGATTTGGCCGATTCTGGCCCGTCGCCTTGGCGTACGTGGGCCATTTGTTTGATGTTGATTTCCTAGGGTTGACCCCGATCGTTTCCACCGCCGACGAGCTATTCGTTCGCGCGAATGACTCGGAGGTTCAATGGCACGGCTCGTGCTCCATATCGGCACGAAGAAGACCGGTTCCACGCTGATCCAGGCGTTGTTGGCGCAGAATCGCGACAGGCTTTCTTCGACTGGGTGGTCATACCCAGACTTCTTACAAAAGCGGAATCACGCCGAGTTCGCCCTCATTTTCCAGCCCCGCATTACCGAGACCCATCGTCACTACGGACTGACTTCGGCGGCGAAGATCACCGCACGGCGCCGCGAATTGGACGGTCAACTGAGCAAACTCGTCACGAGTCGGTCGAAGTGGATCATCACGAGTGAGTACTTCAGTTCTCGCTTGATCACTGATGTGCAGGTTGCAGAGGCTGTGGGATTCCTACGCAACCACTTTGATGAGATCGAGGTCGTCGTTGCGCTGCGGCGTCAAGAGTTCGTCTTGCCGAGCGTGTTCTCTCAGAAGGTGAAAACCGGCTTTCCTAGTGTGTGGTCTAAGGAGTTCTGCGAGAAGCAACGATCCGCGATCGATTGCGAACGACTCGTCGACCGGTGGGCGCGCGTGGTTGGCAGGGACTCGATTTCAGCAATCCCCTACTTGGAAGCAAAGAAGGCTGATCCCGGCTGGTTGATCGGTATGTTCGCCGAGGCAAGTGGAATCCCGATCGACGAGTCTTGGACGACTCCGCCTCGCTCCGACGCGAATCGCAGCCTGAGTGCAGAGGAGAAGACGCCCGTTGCTGTTCCTGAGATCGATGCGTCGCGTGCAGTTGCGTTGATGGTGGCGATGTCTGAACCGGCCGGACCGATCGCCTGGGGCCAACCAGGTGGGCGGCCGCT
>CAUJEJ010000043.1 GCA_963169255.1 Actinomycetota bacterium
CAACGCGCATTCACCCTCGGCCTGAACACTGGGAATGCTCGGCTGCACCATCACAATTTTTCCGAGGTCAAGGATTCGCTGCGCTAGTTGCAATGCTGCGCCATCCCCCGTAGCAAACCGACCAGTGTCCTTGGAACCGGCCGAGACCGTTGGCTTGATCACGATCTCGTTCGCTGCACTAGCGGTGATCGCTTCAGCGACTTCATCGAGGGAACGCGCGAATATCGTCGGGACAACCGGCACCCCCGCGTCTGCAAGTTCCGCGAGATAGACCTTGTCCGAGCTCCAACGAACCAAATGACGGCAATTGAGAACCGGCAGCGACGGTCTGGGTTGAGCGGGCGCGCCTGACGCACCGGCAACCATGCTGACCTGATCGAGCCAATCGGTGAACTCCGCGTAGCGAGCGGAATAGTCCCAAGGACTGCGCATCACGATCAGGTCGAAACGTGACCAGTCGATGCCAGAGTCATGCCAGACGGCAGGCACTGCCTCGACGCCGCGCTTCGCCAGCGCCTCAACAATCAGCGGCAAGTCGGCATCCACATCGTGCAACTGATCTAGCGTCGTGGTGACGAGGGCGACCCGCATGTCATGACGCTAGCCGGTCAACACGAGCGGGTCGACACGAACAGGCAGCCAGAATCGGGCAGTGGCCGAATCAGCCGCCCAGCCACTGATGAACGAGCGGAACGACCGAGGCACCTTCGCCAGTCGCTGAGGCAACACGCTTCATCGAACCGGCACGCACATCGCCAACGGCAAATACCCCAGGCATGCTGGTGGCGAGGTTCGCTGGCGGTAGCCCGTCAGTCCAAAACTCCTGCGGAACGTCGCGACCGGTCAACACATACCCGTTCTCGTCACGGCAGATCTGCTCCGGGAGCCACCCCGTATGGGTCACTGCACCCAATAAGAGGAACACCCCTTGGACCTCACGGCGAGTCACACCCGGGTCCGGGTTGGAGCCTTCACCGGGCACCGCTTCATCAACCACCACGTGATCAAGTGCCACGCCACCGTGGCCCCTGCGACTCGCGCCGACGTGGGCAATCTCGACGTACTCCAACCAGCCGCTGCCGCCACCGCCGACAATGGTCGAAGAGGGTTGAACATGGATTCGGCCGTTGTGGGAAATCTCGTCAATCAGGTACTGCGACATCGTGGCTTCGAGCCCATCACGGCGAACCATGATGGTGACCTCACGAGCAAACTTGGCGAGATGAAGCGCCGCCTGGCCAGCCGAGTTCCCGCCACCGACGACGATGACGTCGGCACCCTCCATCTCGCGAGCGGCGGTCATTGCGCTGCCGTAGTGCACGCCGCGACCCGCAAAGGCCTCGACTGATGGCACCCCCAGACGCCGGTACGCCACACCCGAGGCGAGGACTACCGAGCGCGCCGTGATCTCGCCGCGATCAGTTGACACTCGCCACACCTGGGTGGGTGCTATTGCACTGGGTTCATCGAGACTGGGTTCATCGAGACTGGGCTCACCGGGAGTGGGCTCATCGGGACTGGGTGCGACCGGGGAAAGCCCGAGAACCTCGGTGCCGTTGAAGAAGGTGGCGCCGAAGCGGAGCGCCTGTTGACTGGCGCGCTGCGCGAGGCGCATCCCCGAGATCCCTCGCGGAAACCCAAGGTAGTTGCGGATCATTGAACTTGTGCCCGCTTGACCTCCGACGGCATCAGCCTCGATCACGATCGTGGATAGACCCTCCGAGGCGCCGTATACCGCGGCCGCGAGTCCGGCCGGACCTCCTCCGACGATCAACAGATCTGCGACCGAGCTCGCCTCGAAATCGGCTGGGTTGGTCGACAAGTGAGACGCGATCTCTGCCGAGGACTGCGGCGCGATCAGGAGATCTCTAATGGCAACCCTGACGATCGGCAGGTCATCAAGGCGACCGTGCCGTTCGTGGTAGTCGGCGAGGATCTGTGCACCAGTTGGGCTATCGGGTTCGTGGACGCCGTGCGGCATTCCGACTCGCGAAAGCAAGTCACGGATCTGCAGCGTGAGTGGCTCAGCTCCGGTCGCAACAATCTTGACGATCTCGACCTCTGGTTTGGCCACTGTAGAAGCCCACTCTGACAGCATTTCGGTGACTGCCGTGTGGAACTCTTCGTCGCGGGCGCCTTGGGGCAGGATCAGCAACGCGTCAAGCAACCCTGATGCCATCGCCGGTCTCACTGTTGGCTGCGCCTCGAGGAAGCGTTCCCTATGTGCGATGAGCAGGCGTCGCGCTGTCGGAACGACCGTTCGTAGCTCAGTAACGGTGTCAAGTCCCGTCGAGTCTGGGAGTTCGAAGTCAACGACGAACAGTGCGATCTGACGACCCTCGACTGCAAGTTGCTCAACCAAGTCGAGCGCCGACGCTGCAGACTCTGTAACAACCAACTCGTAGTCGCGGACGTAGCGCCGGAACTCGTCGTGCAATACCTCACCGTGCAGTCCCGACACCAGAACGATGTACGGATTCGAGTCGATGGCACCTTCGGTCGGCGTCGGCACTCCCGTTGTCACTGTCCCTGCCCTTGCCGTCGCAGTTGCCTTTGCAATTGCAGTTGCCCGCGGCCTTGCATCTCCTAGCGCGCAATCATTCTGGGGCGAATATGGGCGGGGATTCCGTTTCCGGGGCGCAAGGTAATCGCAGGCACAGGAACGACACTAGCGGGATCGGTTGCAATGACCTCCCACTTGCGCCCAAGCGTGGCCATCGCCAGGACTGCTTCGGCGAGCGCAAATCGATCACCGATGCACTTGCGCGACGCAAAGCCGAACGGGAACCAGACCGCTCTCGGCTGCCCAGGCGCCTTCTCATCAAAGGCACCCTCGGAGTTGATCCAACGGGTTGGTTCAAATGCGTCTGCGTGAACCCAATAGCGAGAGTCGCGATGCATGAAGTACTGCGAGGCGAACATTGTCGACCCCTTGGGGATGTCGAAACCGGCAAGCGTGGTGTCATCCATCAATCGACGGGAGGTGATCCACGCCGGCGGGTGTAGCCGCATCGATTCATTCACGATTGCGCGTGTGCGAGGGAGGTCTGGGATGTCGGCGATCCCGAGCTGACGATCGGGCTCGATCGCATCCCACTCTTGTGCCACCCACGCCCAGACGTCGCGATTGGTGCTGAGCTCAAGCCAAGTCCAGGCCAGCGCGTTCGCAGTGGTTTCATGACCAGCAAGGACCAAGGTCATCACCTCGTCGCGCAGTTCGTTGAGGCTCAAACCTTCACCCGTCTCCGGATCGCGAGCCTCAATCAGCACGGCCAACATGTCGTTGAGCTCCTCGCCCGCGGCCAGTTGCGCCCGCTTGTCGTCGATCAACCGTTCAACTACGGCGTCGAGACCTTCAACGGATTCCACAAGTCGGCGTCGTGCAGGCGTCGGCGCAATCATCATCAACATGCCCAACGGCGACGTCACCTTGGTGAACCGCCCGAGTACCGCAGTCAGCGCTTCGGAGATATCGGCTGCGTCGCCCGTGAGGTCCGCACCGAAGAGCGTTCGGCCAACGATGTCGAGAGTGAGGTCAGCCATCTCTTCGGCTATCAGGACTTCGCTGTTCCCCGCGGCAAACCGTTCACGCCATTTCGCGTCGAGTCGATTGGTGCACTCCACCATCTGATCGCCATACGTCGTGATCCGCTTAGGACTGAAGGCTGGCTGCGCGAGTGATCGGTTCCGTCGATGCTCCGGCTCCTCCGAGGTCAACATCCCATTGCCCAGGATCGGCCGCGTTGCCTGCAACGCCATCGACTTCGTCGTCATACCGTCGAGCTTCGCAAAAGCCTCCCAGATCAACTCCGGATCCGAGAGTCCGTAAAGATGTTCGGGTCCGACGCGTGCATACGAGATCGGCTTCGTTGCCATCAGATCGCCCATGAACTCAAGCGTGGGAATGCGCCCGGTTAAGCCCGCGGACAACACCCTGGCTTTCGATGGCCCACCTGGCCGACGCACATCCTTTGGTTGTTTGACCCGCATCCCACCAGCAATCGCACGGGTGTTCACCATGCGTTGCTCAATCGTGAGCATCGTGCCTTGCGGAAGCACAGTGTCTCGCGGGAGCGCAGTGTCTTGCGGGAGCGATCTTTCTGACGGGAGCGCACTGTCTTTCGGGAGCGCACTGTCCTGCGGGAGAGCTGCAGCTTCATCGGGCGCGGAATTGGTCACGCTTCAAGTATCACCGCAGGTACTGCAGCTCAACAAGGCCTTGCCTGACAGATCAGCCTAGATTGACTGAGACGTATCCCCATCCTCACGCGATCCAAACACAGCGGGAACCAACACAACAGGAGTCCGCACGCAGGAGTCCGCACGCAGCACGACATCGGCGAAGCGCAGGCTTCGCCGATGTCGTGGAAGCAGCTACCTCCGCCGCTTGTTCAGCTCCACGGCCGCTCGACCGTCGGACCCGATGTACACCCGATGCTTGTCGGCGTGAACCTGATGGTGGTGATGTGAACAGAGCAATGCTGCGTTGTTGAGGTTCGTTTCGCCGCCGTCGATCCAGTGTTTTATGTGGTGGGCGTCGCACCAACTCGGAGGTTTCTGGCACCAGGGGAACACACACCCGCCATCTCGAACATTTAGCGCCTTGCGTTGCGCTGGCGTGAAGAAGCGTTCCGCGCGACCCACCGCGAGGGGCTCGCCCGTAGGGCTGATCAAAATCTGCTGAACGACACAATCACATGTCATCCGCTGCGCCGCTTGCGCGGAGAGTACGAGCTCACCGGGACCATTGCTGACTCCAAGAGACGCCGATCCTTCTGCCAACAGTCTCGCCAAATCCAATGGCTGACCCGACCTCGCCCGCTCATCTAGTTGGCTCGCGAGACCCTGACCGAGCTTGGCTTTGAGGTTCGCCAACAGGTCCGCTCGACTCACTTTCGAACAGCATGGATCTTCTAGTCGACTCAGTGGCACAGTCACTGCGACGGAAGCCGGCACACCACCTGACTTCGCGAGCTTCCCGCTCCCCAGTAGTCGGTTCATCGCAACCTCGAACGCATCAGCACGCTGCACGGGAGTCGAGAGTTTCAAGCCCGTCGCCGGGGAACTCGCGTCACCATCCCGATACAACTCCGCCATCAGAGCATTCATCACTGCCTGGATCTTTGCCCCTGCCTCCGGGGCAAAGAAGCCGTCCAGCTTCACGCCGTCGCCCACCATGCTGACCTGCAGATAGCGACGGTTATGAGCGTTCTGTTCAGGGTCATCGCTCGGCTCATCATCGACCTGGTCCGCCCACACCATCATCGTTCGACGGAGGTCGGCCACTGAGACTTGAGAGGCGAGCTCAACAAAGATCGGCAGGAAAGCTGGCAGCGCCTCGGCACGGCATTCGTTGCGTTGACCAATCGAAACAATCACATCCACGTGAGCGCGGGAGATCCGGCCAGCAGCCATTGCCTCACCCACGACCGCGAACTCTGCGGCCAGCTTCGCCGCCCGCAAATCACGCCCAGCTTCACCGTGATCCTTCCGATGGCGCGACCGCAAGAAAGAGTTGGGCGTTCCGTTCACTGCATCGCTCCACACGCCTGACTCTTCAATTCGGGTGACAGCGCGCAGTCGGACACTCTCGGCCACAGCAACGACCTTGTCCAACTCCTTCAAGAGATCAGAAGCCGAATACCCGTCAATGTGGGACACCGACGCTCCGATGGACTCGAGGTGATCCAATACCCCGCTCACACCGCCTGCACACTCCCCGGCGCGAGTAGCTGC
>CAUJEJ010000044.1 GCA_963169255.1 Actinomycetota bacterium
CCACGTGGTCGAGGTCGCAACGCCAGCCGGCGGTATTGCAACCGGGAAACTGACAGGTCCGGTCGCGCGCGATGATGTATTCACGTAACGCGGTCGGTGGTCGGTAGGTCTTGGTTCCGTAATCGAGTAGGTGGCCGGTGACAGGATCCGTGACCAGTCGACGCCACGTGTCCGACTCCGTTGCGAGCCGCCGCGCCAAATGCGCCGGGATGGGCCCAAAACCAATAATTTCGGCAGCGTCGTCGTTTGCGCCCAGGAGGGTCTCGAGACTGATGACAACCTGAGTGTCGAGGCGCTTCTTGCCTTGCATCACAGGCAGATCGGGATCATCTAGCACCGAATTTGCCATTGCAGTCAGCGCGTCTGCACGCCGGTGGGCCATCGTGCGGGGATCGTCGGGACGCTCGTCGCGGTTAGCGAGTGATGTGACCGCATTCCACAAGGCCATCGCGTCCGGGATCGGTAGCGTCGCGTAGACAGTGGCCATCACACCGTTTCCGCGTACAAACGTGACGTCACGGCGCGCGAACTCCTCCTCCAACGCATCAGCTGGCCGCGGTGGGCAGATTGCCGTCACAACACGTTGCACGCTGCGCCGGGTCAACTGCGGCGTCTGAACCGAGATGCGCCTCAGAGCAGTAGCTTCCACCCGAGCACACTGCTCAACGGTGAGAATCTGGCACTCATCAGACACAACCATCGCCTGGGCGTAGCTGCAGAGGCCGTTGCGCAAAAGGCGACGCGTTTCCGGCAGCTTGTGGGCAAGGTCCCGGGCGACTGCGATCCGATGCCGCGCGGCACCAAGAGAGATGTGAAGTGCAGCAGCAACTTCGTCGCACGTCGCGTCCTCAACCGCGTGTACGTCGGGCTCACTTTGAGTTTGATCGGAAACCGAAGGGCTACCAACGTTGATTGCCCCATCGACGTCTGGGTCGGGGCCGGAGAATGCTTCAAGCGCATCCAACTTCAGCGACTCCAACCACGCACTGTGCCGCTCCCATGCTGTCAGAAGCTCAAGCTGCTTGGCGGCGGGCAACGAGTAAGGGTCGGTCTCAATCAAGTGAATAAGTGACTCAACACCGGGCAACTCGGCGACAGCGAACGACACTCGACGAGTGCCTCGCCCCGATGTGCCTTGCGGTTGATTTGCCATGCCGCAAGCCTATCAGCACTTTCGAACATTTGTTCGATTCCATCGAGTTTCGGGGCGAAGCTTCCTAAGCTTCGGACGAACTGAATTGACGGTCGCAGACCTGCAGACAAAGGTGGATTGCCGACCGAGATGATCGCTAGGCGATCCGTTGCGCCGAATACGCGCACGAGGCCGACCTCCCCGTGTCTCGCTCCCGGAACGGATAGTCGGATTTACCCATCCATTCGGGGTGCGACGGCATCGGCCGCTTCCTTTCTTTGAGGTTGGTCTCCAGGTTTGAAAGGCAACGGGAGGAGGATGCGGCAGCGTCCGACCGCTCCCGCCGGGGCACTTTTGATTTCTGTGGGGCCAGCGAGAGAGCTAGGTCTCACCCAACCGTCACGAAGTCGATCAGTTCCTCAACCCGTCCGAGCAGGGCCGGATCAAGGTCCGCATACGTGTGGACGCTGGCGAGGATTCGCTTCCACGCTGTGGCGCTGTCGCAATTCCACCCAAGTTCGGCGATCACGCCTTCCTTCCACGGGGTTCCTCGCGGAATCGTTGGCCAGGCACCAATCCCGACTGCCGAGGGTTTGACGGCCTGCCAAATGTCGACGTACGGATGGCCTATCACGTGAACGTTTGGTGCAAAGGCAGCAATCGCATCAGCGGCGATGCGTGACTCCTTTGACCCACTGACCATGTGATCCAGGAGTACGCCGACTCGGCGGTCGGCCCTTGGCGAGAAGTCCTTCAGCGCCCCGACGAGGTCATCCGCGCCGTGCAGCGGCTCAACGACGATCGCCTCGCCACGGAGATCCTCTCCCCAGACCTTCTCGACGAGTTCTGCGTCATGAAGCCCCTCGACCCAGATTCTGCTGGCCTTCGCGACCTGGGCGCTCGTGGACTTCGATGCGATCGATCCGGATGCGGTACGCGACTTCTGCGCCGGGCCCCTCGTTGCGGGGAGCAGGTTGACGGCGACACCATCAATGAGGAACGCCCCAGAACTCAGTACAAACACTCGGCGCCGCCCATGCCGGTCCTCCAGCTCAACGGTCCTGCCCTCGATCGACTTTTCGGTTCGAACAACCGACCCACAGAAGCCCGTATCGGCACACTCAACAACGAGACCAAACTCCGCGATCACATCTTCTGGCGTCACGACCGAAGGCCGGTGGGGGTTATTGGCGAGAACGTCGTTGCCGTACCGATCACTCATCCGCCAACCTTGACAGGCGTGCCCGCATAGACAAAACAGGCACTCTGCGTCACAACTGACAAATCGCTTGCCATTTGCCGGGCCTCCGGTCAGGCCTCCCCCAATTCAGCGGCGCCAGATGGACTCGCCCAGTGGCAGCCGCGAGAATCCACCTACCAATCCGATTGAGCGAGGACTATGTCTGACACAGGTGCACCAGCGAAGAAAGAGACTGCGGGCTTCAATCGTGCTGCCGTCACTCTGCTCGGTGTGATCGGCGGAATCCAGGTCTTCGATCCGGTTGTTTCTTCGGTCGCGCTCGTCCAGGCGGGTTCCGACCTGAAGTTCCCGGCCTCCACAATGGCGCTCGCCGCTGGAATCTCGACTCTTGCTCTGGCCGCGACAGTAATCCCTGGCGGATTGATCGCCGACCGGCTCGGCCGCCGCAGGGTGTTGATGGGTGCGTTGGTCGTGACAGCCATCGGTGAACTCACGACGGCATTCGGATTGTCAATCTCGATGTACTTGCTCGGTCGCGTCATCGCAGGTATCGCCTTGGGCGTTGTCTTTGGTGCTGCGTACGGC
>CAUJEJ010000045.1 GCA_963169255.1 Actinomycetota bacterium
AACGACGGCGACCTCGACATCGCAGTGTCAACGACGTCCAGCTCGATGATCGACATCATGCTCGGCAACGGTGACGGAACGTTCGCTGCGGCGCAGGCGTTCAGCGCCGGCGGTGCCATCAACGAACTCGCCCTCGGAGACCTCAACAACGACGGTGATCTCGACGTCGTCACAGCTGGCGACGACGGCACAGTCGGCGTCATGCTCGGCAACGGCCAGGGTGATCTCGCGGCGCCATCAGCGACGCCGACAGGGGCACCAGTCGTGGATGTCGCGACTGCCGACTTCAACGGTGACGGAGACCTTGACGTTGCCGCCACCAACCGCACCAGTGCCAACACGGCCATCCTGTCTGGCGATGGGACTGGCACCCTGACGCCGACGACCACCACCGACATGACCGCCGAACCGCTCGCGTTGGCAACCGGCGACTTGAACGCCGACGGCCGAGTCGACGTCGCGACCGTCAACACCGGCACCGTAAATGTCGGCGTCGCCTTTAACACCACGACCTACACCGCGAAGAACACCGTGGCGCCAAACACCGGCCCGGCCGCTGGCGGCACCTCGGTAACGATCACCGGCGCCAACTTCACCGGAGCAACCAGTGTGACCTTCGGCAGCGCTGACGCGACCGAAATGCGAGTCGTTTCCGATTCGAAGATCACGGCTAAAACACCTCCTGGATCAGCAGGCCCTGTCAAGGTCACGGTGGCAACTCCACAGGTCAGTGTTGCCACCGCAAACGCATTCACGTACATCGCGCCCGCTGGCCAACCACAGACACTGCCGCCCGGCACCATCCCGAAGAAACTGCGGAACTCGGGCAAGACGTTGGTGAATCCAGCGAAGTCGCGGACCACGCAAGACGAACCCGTCACCGCAAAGGTTCGGGCCCGTCTGCGCTCAGGTGCGGCAGTTCGTGGGGACATGTTCTGCTTGCGAACGATCAAGGGCCCAAACCGGAAGCTCACAGTCAAACTCAGCGGAAAGTGCGCGATGCGCGTTACCGTCACGTACACCGCACCCGGCAACGCGACGGACGCTCCCTTCACGTTCACCAAGGTCTACAAGACCAAGCGCGTCCGCTAGCCCAGGATCGACCAGAATGTCTGACCAACCAGTGCTCACCTTCAAGACGGCTTGGCAGCAAGATGACGCGCAGGCCCAGGCCGTCGCAGTCGATTTTTGGCGCACGCACAACCTACTTCCGGCCGGGATTGATCCGACTGAACGTGCCGGGCAGCTTTGCGTGTTGGCCTATGACGACGATGAGCTAGTCGGGGTCTCCACCCTCGAACTCGCCCAACTGAAACAACTGCGGCGAGACTTCCTGTTCTTCCGCTGCTCAACGGCCCCGGGACGGCGCCACGAACACATCGCAACCGCGCTCACTGAGGTCAGTGGCCGCGTGGCCGGTACCTGGGCACGCGCGAACCTAGAACTTGAGATTGCGGGGTTCGCCGCCGTGATCGAAAGTCCGGACCTCGCCCCGTTGGCACAGTTCCCCGTTTGGCCGGTGCGTCAACCGGAACTGACCAACAACGCGGGCCTCAACCTCGTTGGATACACCCGCGAAGGTCACCAGGTCCGCGTTGCGTGGTTCTACCACGTAACCGTCTGAGACTAAATCCACGGCCGTTTCAGATCCGCCCTTCGCTACTCCACACAGCGACCACACCTGCGCCGCCACTAGCCTGACTTCTCGTGACGCTGAAGAGTCGGGTGACGGTGGTGGCTGCGGTCACGTTCGTCCTGCTGGCCCTCATTGGTGCGTTCACGGCAAATAGCTACCTCACTGCGCAGTCCTCCGGCACGGAGATCGTGAGCAAACTTGAACCGGCGGCCGCGAACGCCTCAAAGCTGCTGCTGAGCACTGCCGACATGGAACGTGGCATCCGGTCATACGTGGCCACGCAACGCGCTGCATCGTTGAGCCCCTACGCAGAAGGCTCGAACGTCTCCGAGGCTGCGGTGGCGGAACTTGAAGCGCTACTCGCGGGTACTGACCCCGTCCTGGAACGGCAGGTCGAACGCGTCTCCAAGGCTCGCACGGATTGGATCGAGAGCGTTGCGACGCCAACGATCAGCCTCGTCCGGGCGGGGCAACCCCAGGCCGCCGAGACCCTCCTCGACAGCACTGCGAGCATGCGCAGCTTCGAACTCCTGCGTGCCCGCGCAACCGCGCTGAACACTCAGATTGACGCCCGGCTCGCCGCCCAGTTCGCGAACTTCGGCAACGTCGCCGCCTCCCTCGGCGTTGTGTTGATCGCCAGCGGCCTACTGATCATCATCGGGCTGGTCTTGCTGTGGTGGCTTCTACGTCGGTGGGTGTTGCGCCCACTGAAGCAACTCGGCGGACAACTGCGACACGTCACGGGCGACGATGGAAACAAGGAAGCCGAGATCTTCCCCATCGGTCCGCCTGAGATCGCACAGGTTGCCACCGATGCCGAGGACATGCGCCAACGCCTCGTCCGCGAAACCGAGAATGTGCGCCGCGCCTACGAGAGTCGCGGCAGTGAAGCACCCGTGGTCACTGCGGTGCGAGCGGAACTGAGTCGCGAGCCGCAGGCGTTCGCCGTCGGACTCAACATTTACGGCGAGATGGAGTCCTCAGAGTCCGAAGTGGCAGGTGACTGGTGGGACGCGGTGTCGCTACCAGACGGCCGAACCGCCGTGATCATCACCGACATCTCCGGCCACGGTCCGCAAGCGGGCATCGCCGGCCTGCGCCTCAAGCTCGCGCTAGTCGGAATGCTGGAGGCTGGCAGTTCACTCGTCGCGGCATTTGATCGGGGCGTCAAGCTCTTCGCCGAGACTCCGAGCCGGTTCGCGACGGCGGCCGCAGTCGTCCTCGACCCGCACACCCACGAGATCGAATGGATCAACGCAGGTCACTTGCCGCCGCTCGTGGTTAGCCCGAATGGCGCAACGCGCGAACTCGCCATAACCGGACCGTTACTGTCCGCACTCGGCGGAAGTTGGACGAGTGCGCGCACAACCATTTCCCCCGACGACATCGTGGTGATGTGGACAGACGGCATCACCGAAAGTCGTGATGCGGCGGGCGAGGAACTAGAAGTCTCCGGACTCACAAAGATCATCACCGGAGCTCAAGCGAATGCGCAGGTGGAACCGGTGCACCTCGTCCGCAAAGTGCTGGCCGCAGGACGTGCCCGAGCCGTCAATTGGGGCAGCGATGACCGGACCCTCGTCATCGCTGCATTCGACGACGCGCGCCGCAGCGACACCTGATCAACGACTGACGCCTCGCTAGCAGACATCCGTGCCCGCGCGGGCGGCGTGGCGTACGTCACCCTCAGCAGGACATACCCGAATGTTCTACGGAAGCATCCCTCCCGGCTCGCTGCTCTGGCGCGCCGCAACAGCGTGCGGGACCGCACGTATAGCCCTGCGGGAGGGGAACCATGGCGGCGACGAGCCCCGACACGGAAGCGAAGAAGAAGCTTCCGAAGACTGCGATTGCGGTGGCAGCTACTGCCGCTTGCCTCGGCATCATCTACGGCTACGACAACGGCATCATCGGTGGCGCACAGGACGTGTTCGCTGAGGACCTCGGGCTAAGCACTCAGCAAACCGAGTTCGTGGTCGCCGCGATTGTGTACGGCGAGATCATTGGCGCGATCGCAGCTGGGTTCCTGGTCAACTTCTGGGGCCGCAAGAAGTCGATGATCATCCTCACCGCCGGGTACGTGGTGTTCGGCCTGTTGAGCGCAATTTCAGTGAACATGTGGATGCTCGCCGGATCACGCATCGGGCTCGGACTTGCGATCGGTATATCGCTCATCGCCGTGCCAGTGTTTGTTGCTGAATCGATCCCCGCCCGCGTCCGCGGAGGCACCTTGGTTCTCTACCAAGTAATGGGTGTCTGCGGCATCATCCTCGGCCTGCTCTTCTCGCTCGCGCTATCGGGATCCACCTGGCTCGACAGTTGGCGCATCATGCTCGGCCTCGCCTCGGTGCCAGCACTCATCCTGCTTCCCGTCATCATCAAACTCCCCGAGACAGCCCGCTGGTACGTCATGAAGGGCCGCATCGCTGAGGC
>CAUJEJ010000046.1 GCA_963169255.1 Actinomycetota bacterium
GCGTACTCCCGCCGCACCGATCGATGATCAGGTCGAAACCGCGAACGCTAGCCTGGTTGCTGCGAAGGCCGCACTGGCCAAAGCGCAAAAGACCCTGGATGCCGCCGCTGCCGAGCTTCCGCTCGCTCAAGAGCGAGTTCAGAAGGCGCTGGCGCAAGTAGCCCAGGCGCGGGCTGCCGAGGTGCGCGCGCAGCAAGCTCACGACGCGGCCCAGCGAGCTGTCACCGTGGCGCGCAAGCAGATCGACAAGACCCAGGCCCAGATTGATGCGCTCAAGGCACGAATCCAGACACTCGCCCGCGAGGTCTACACCAGTGGTGGTGAGTACCAGGAGATTGAGATCCTCCTCGAGTCGCGGGACCCAAGCGACTTCGCGCTGCAACTGAACGCGGTGCGTCGGCAGTCTCGGAGTAACTCCACCACGCTTGACGAGATTGGTCGGCTGAAGGCTGAACTCGACGCGAAGCTGATTGAGCTGGCCGCCCTCGAGCGGACAGCGCAACAGAGCCAGGCAGACGCTGACGCGAACGCAGCGCATGCCGAGGCGTCGAGTGCTCAAGCGGTCACTGCGCAACAGCAAGTGGAGGGTTTGATCGCCCAGCGCGAAGGTGCCGTCGCGGAGGCGAATACAAACCGCGCGAAGCTCCGGACCATCTACCTAGGCCTCCTCGCCGAGCAACGACGCCTCGCGGAGGAAGCCGCTCGAAAGAAGGAGATTGGCTCAGCCGCGTGGACGGGCCAGGAGGGGGCAGCGGCGCACGCAGTGAAGTTCGCACTGTCTCAAGTTGGCCATCGATACAACACCAACGGCGGCACCGGGCCGACGTATGGCTGCAACGGGTTCACCTGGCGGGCCTGGCGTGAGGCCGGATCGAAGTGGCCGCTGCTGATGGCCCAAGACCAATCGACGAGCAACTACACGCAGCGGGTGCCGATCGCGAGTGCTAAGCCGGGGGATGTCATCTTCTGGCGGATGAACAACGGAACCGATTGGCGCGAGGACGCGATCGACCACGTCGGCCTCGTTGTAGACCCCGCAAGCGGCAAGTTTGTGCACGCGGCGAACTCCCGCGACGGCGTCAAGGTCTCCAACTACAAGACCGAATCCGCCTACCGCAACGTCGCCGCAGTCGTCCGCGTCCTGCGTTAGCACTAAACGGAGTGGGAAGGTGGGCGTATGAAGCGCGCATCGGTAGTTGTGTTGGCCGTATTGGCCGTGGTGTCGGTACTTGAGTTGTCGGCTGTTGCCACCAACAACACGATCCTGGAGCATTTGACGAAGCCGTTGTTGCTGCCTCTGCTGATGGTGTTCGTGCTCGTTGAGGTGGGATGGAACGCTGACCCGAGCATCAAGTTCTTGGTGATCGGGCAGTTCTTCTCGCTACTCGGCGACGTTGCGCTGATGTTCGACGGTGACCTCTGGTTCGGCCTCGGCATCTTCATGTTCTTGATCACGCACATCTTCTACATCATCGGATTCTTCAAGCTCGGTGCCCGCGCTGCTATGCAGGACCGTCGATGGGTGTTGTTTGTTTACCCAGCGTTCTGGATCATCGCGAATGCTGCGTTGTGGTCAGGGCTGGGCCCGCTTCGGATCCCGATCATCATCTACAGTGCGTTCCTCGTCGCAATGGCGATGTGTTCGATGAGTCTCGGCACGCTATTTGGCATCGGCGGCACGCTCTTCATGATCTCGGATCTCTTGATCGGCGAGACCGTCGCTTACGGCAAGTTCACGGGTTCCGGTGTCCTCATCATGAGCACGTACATCGTCGGCCAGGCCCTGATCGCTTACTGCTGGACGCGGCGCGTGAAGGAATCAGACAAGCCGCCCACCACCCTTCAACCAGCGAATAGCTGATGTCAGTGGGGGAGCCCGGAAGGAACCTGCGAGCAGCGCTGTGTCTGCTGCTCGCAACGGCGATGCTGACCGGGGGTGGCGTGGCAGCAGCACAAGCTGCGATTGCACCGCTACCAACGGGCTCGCAGGTTTCATATCAACTAGGGGGTGCATATCCGCCCGAGGTCGGCGTGGGCATCGTCATCCGAGATCGCACTGAAATTCCCGCTGCGGGTCGCTACAACATTTGCTACGTCAACGCGTTTCAGACACAGCCTGGCCAATTGAGGTGGTGGAAGCAGAAACACCCGAAGCTCCTCCTGCGCAAGAAGGGCGTGTTGGTCGTGGATGGCCAGTGGAACGAGGTTGTCCTCGACATCTCGACAGGGCCCAAGCGTCGAGCGCTGACACGCGTCGTTGGCCGTTGGATCACCGGCTGTGCGCGTGCGGGCTTCGCAGCAGTGGAGTTCGACAACCTCGACTCGTACTACCGCTCGCGCGGTCGGCTGAATCGCGCCGACTCACTCGCGATGGCCAGGCTGCTCGTCAAACGCGCGCACGCGGTGAGTCTTGCTGCAGGTCAGAAGAACGCGAGCGAGCTCGGTCATCGGGGCCGCACAATTGCGAAGTTCGACTTCGCGATCGCTGAAGAGTGCGAGCGGTACCGCGAATGCGATGCGTACACATCGGTTTACGGAGATCGCGTCATCGAAATCGAGTACACCGACTATTCGCGGTCGGTGTTCGATCGCGCCTGTGCCGCACGCGGGAGCCGTATTTCCGTGGTCCTGCGCGATCGACTCCTGCGCCCCGCTGGGTCACCTGGGCACTGGGCGCAGGCATGTTGAGCGCACACTCCGCTCGGCGCGGGTTGGTCATGGTCGCTGCCATTCCATTGCTCCTTGCGGTCTCAGCGTGTGGCACTCAACTGAATTCGGGCGGATCTGCTGCCTGTGCGCCGGGACTTGATCGATGGCTTGAAGACGCGTCGGCGCAGGAGGTTATGGCGGCACCACCTGACGCCACGGACGT
>CAUJEJ010000047.1 GCA_963169255.1 Actinomycetota bacterium
TGATGAAGTCCGCGTTCGCCGGTAGAACCGATGTACATTCCGGGGCGCTTACGGACTGCGTCCAGGCCCTCGAGGACTGTAATTGCACTAGCGTCATATGACACCTGTGAATACTACCCTCATACAGGTGAAACCTCCGTGAAATCAAGGCTTTTCCCCAGGCAAATCCTGGCGGGTTTTGATGGGTGCGATCTGGCGTGCTGGTACCGAATCTGGACGCATTCTTGGCCGTGTTCACAGTCCGCAGACTGGCGCTGTCAGTGATTGGAAGCTAGGCCGCGTTTATGGTGATTCAGCCGCACGGAAGCACTGGATTCGCTGGGGAAATCCACTGGTCTGCACACGACCAGAACGTGATCACAGGCGAAGCCGAACCGAACGTTGTCGTCATTTCCAATACGAATGTGAATTGGAAAACTTAGGCGACGACACGATCGGACCCGCAAGCTTCGACGGAACCCAGGTCAATAACTGCTGGACCTAGGGACCACACCAGCAACGGGAGCGGTCCGTAACGACTACACGTCGTTGTGGACCGGGAGGTGACAGCGCCGTGCCTACGGAGGATGGTGGCGCTGGGTTCGCCTGATCGGATGAGAGTCGCCTTCCTTCACATGGAGGTCGTCCATGAGTATGCGCTACGTTCACCCGGTGATCAGTCTCGTCGATGCCCCCAGAGCTCATGCTGCGTCCACCTCACGTATCCGATTGACCGCGGCTATCGTTGCCATGATCGTGCTTGCCTTCGGGATCCTCACCACCGCTGCGAACCCCGCCAACGCCACAACCACCGACTACGTCTACTGGACAAACGTCAACAGCAACGCGATCGGGCGAGCCAACATCGACGGCACCGCACCGGACCAGAACTTCATCACCGGAGCAAACGCGCCAGACGGTGTTACCGCGACCAGCACACACATCTACTGGACAAACGTCAACAACGGCACGATCGGGCGAGCCAACATCGACGGCACCGGAGCCAACCAGAACTTCATCACCGGAGCCAACCTGCCATTCGGTGTTACCGCGACCAGCACACACGTCTACTGGGCAAACCGCACCAACAACACGATCGGGCGAGCCAACATCGACGGCACCGGCACCAACCAGAACTTCATCACCGGAGCAAACACCCCCAACGGGGTTGCCGCGAACGCGACGCACCTCTACTGGACAAACTATGGCTCCAACACGATCGGGCGAGCCAACATCGACGGCACCAGCACCAACCAGAACTTCATCACCGGAGCAAACGGACCGGTCGGTCTTGCCGCGACCAGCACCCACCTTTACTGGACAAACGTCAACAACGGCACGATCGGGCGAGCCAACATCGACGGCACCGGCACCAACCAGAACTTCATCACCGGAGCAAACTTACCGGTCGGTCTTGCCGCGACTAGCACACACATCTACTGGTCAAACCTCAACTTCGGCACGATCGGGCGAGCCAACATCGACGGCACCGGCACCAACCAGAACTTCATCACCGGAGCAAACGGTCCGGTCGGAGTGGCCACCGCCCCCGTGACCCCGGAACCGACTCCGGTTCCGGGTACGACGACGGTACCGGCGAATGGGTGTGTGACTGCCGGTAGCGCGACGTCGATTCCGCGGACCGGCACGAAGCGCCTGATGAAGCCGAAGTGTGTGACCAACTCAGGGGCACAGATCGGAGTCAAGGCCTCGGCCCAGCGACGTGGTGACATGCGTACGTACACGCTGTTCTGTAAGACAACGAATGGTAAAACTAGCAAGACGAGCGCGACCGGAAACGCAGGTACCCGGTACTGCAAGAAGGGTGCACTCAACATCCGCACCTACGGGGTGAAGTTGAACCTACGCATCACCTGGAAGGCACCAGTCGTCGGCGATTACGCCGCGTACACCAAGGTCAAGAGCTACCGGACCTAAAACGATCCCAACCGGACAGAGGTCCGCCTGAATACACGGTCACCACGGACAGTCCGCCGAGATACCTGCCCGTAGGTATCTCGGTCCCTGACCTTCACCACTATCCCGCCATGATTTCGCCACTTGGGCGGGTACTTCATCCACGTGCCACCGTCTCCGTAGATGCCACCAGTGGGCGGTGGTTGTCGCCTGGCCGACCCTTCTCAAATACCCACCTACTGGTGGGTGTCCCTATGTCTTTCGTCAAGCCGCTTGCGGCGTTTGGGGGATGTAGGCCTGGTTGTTGCGCAGCATTGCGTAGAGGACGTCGGTTCGGCGTCGGGCTAGGCAGATGATAGCGGCGTTGTGTTTCTTGCCTTCGGCTCGTTTGCGGTCGTAGTAGGCGCGGCTGGCGGGATCGCGCAGAGCGGCGAACGCGGACAGGAACAACGCGTTCTTGAGGTCTTTGTTCCCACTTCGTGATGGGAACTCGCCGCGAATACTCGAGCCGGATCTGCGGGTGACTGGTGCCAGGCCGGCGTAGGCGGCCAAGTGTCCGGAGGTGGGGAACGAGCTGGCGTCGCCAACTGTGATGAGGATTCTGGCGGCGGTCCTGACCCCGACTCCCGGCATCGATGTCAGGACCCGGGAAAGAGGGTGAGCATCGAGTGCTTCCTCGACTTCAGTCGCAACCTGTTTGCGTTGCTCTTGCAAACCGAGTAGCTGCAGTGCAAGCCGCGGCAAGACCTTCTCGGCAGCCGCGGTTCCGGGGACCACAACGGTTTGTTCTGCGAGAGCGTCGAAGATCTGGTCTGTGAGTTTCTCACCCATCCGCGGTGCTCCGGCTTTGAGTACTCGACCGACTTTGGCCTTGCCTGCCGCTTTGATTCCGGTCGGGCCACCGAACTTGACCAGTGTCGCGAGTACCGCTTTGTGTGAGGCGTTCTCGCCTAGAACCCGTTCAAACGCGGGATGAATCTGCAACAACAACCCACGGATGCGATTGCTGACCGCGGTCGTTTGTTCGGCGAGATCGTCATCGTGACCGACCAACACCGACAGGTCCGCAAGGGACTCATCGCCCAGATCGACCCGGCGCAAGGTGTGCGGCAGCGTGCGCGCAGCATCAGCGATCACATACGCGTCGCGGGCGTCGGTCTTGGCGTTCCCCGGATGCAGGTCAGCGATGCGCCGCATCGCCAACCCGGGCAGATACGCGACCTCGATTCCCATCGCTCGGGCAACAGCAATCGGTAGCGCACCGATCGATGACGGCTGATCCACGACCACCAGAACCGTGCCCTGCTCGGTGAGTTCAGTGAACACTCGCCGAAGGGCGGTTTCATCGTTGGCAACCTCCCTGTCAACAAGGCGGTTGCCATCAGCATCGAGCCCGGTTGCGTGGTGGGTTGCTTTGCCGACATCGAGACCGCAGAAGATTTCGTAGCTCAACCCGCACCTCCTTCGTCGTCCTGGCCAGCGAGGCATCAGTACTCGGCACCCACGTTACGAAGAGACCTGCCCGTGACGGCGGCCGTGTCCCTATCAGCGATCTACCGACACCACCAGGTCCGGTGACAACACCCCCGGATCATCAACAACAGGGGCGATAAGTCATGCCGAACCCAGCAGCCAGGAGCCCTCATCTAGGGCCACGAAGAAGGTAACGGGGTGAAGGGTGATCGGACGTTTGCACTCCTAACGGCAAACGACTCGTCAACACCAACGCTTCCTTGGTGTTGACGAGTCGCTTCACCTTCGGCTACGCGGCCCAACCTTTCGTTCGGCGAGCGCAACGAGTACCTAGCTCTTGAGGGTCTTCGTCTTCTTGTAGGCCTTGTAGGTGTCTGTTGCTGGTGCGTTCCAGGTCACCTTGAGCTTGAGCTTGGTTCCGTAGGTGCGGATGTTCAGTGCACCCTTGGAGCACTTGCGTGAACCGTTGCCGTAGCCGGCAGACTTGGTCTTCACTGTCTTGTTGCCGACCTTGCACACCAAGCTGTAGTACCGCTGATCACCACGGCTATCAGTTCGTGGCTTCACTGAGGACACACGGACACCAACCCGCTGACCAGCGCTCGTCTCACAGCCCGGCTTCATCAACTTCGTTGAACCACTCGCCTTCAACGAACCGGGGGCAGTCACGCACTTGCCGACAATGGTCTGCGCTTCCTTGTTGTCAGACGGAGGGATGGCCGCAACACCGGGGAACATCCAGACCAGGTCGAATTGCGACGTGAGGAACAAGTTCCCGAAACGATCAAGCGCGGCTCCGCCCACCGGGCGAGTACCGTCGAGCCCTCCAAGGATCGTCGACACACCAGCAGAAGTGACCTTCGAGACGTTTTCGTCGAGTCTGTTTGCAACGAATAGCGTGCCAGCGTAATCAATCACCATCGCCACGGGGGAATCGCCAACGGTGGCAAAGATGGTTGACACTCCGGCCGGAGTGATCTTCGAAACGTTGTCGGCAAGGTTGTTCGCGGTGTACACGTTGCCCGCAGAATCAACCGCAATCGAACTTGGGGAGTCACCGGTCGTTCCAAGGATCGTGGACACACCAGCAGGCGTGATCTTCGAAACGTTATCCGAGCCACTGTTGGCGGTGTACACATTGCCCGCAGAATCGGTCGCGATACCGACTGGGTAGGTACCAGCAGTTGCGATGTTAATGCCGTCAACCGCATGTGCCGCACTCGCGCCGATACCCACGGTTGCCAATCCAACGACCGTAAGCGTTGCCACAACTCGGAGGCCGAGACGGTTGGACTTTCCTGAGCGTGAAGTACGCCCTGTCGAGTCCGGCGACAAGCCTTGTCGCGGGTGTTCAGATGTGACAGTCATGGTGAACCTTTCGTTGGATCTTGTGCGTTTGCGGGATTTGTCGAACCACTTCGGATGCGATGAAGTTCCGTAAGCATGCAGGTCAAATCGGCTCACCGGATGGCGGCGCAACCCGAACGCGAAACTGAACCGGTTAACTCTTCCGCGACCTCACGCGTAGTAGTTCTTCCGCGCTCCAGTCGGTCTACTCGTCATCGCATTACCGCGCGAGAGAGATCAGATTTGGAACATGATGACCAGATGAGTACTACTGCCAAGCGCCCGCGACTTTCGGACGTCGCAGACAAAGCACACGTCTCAAAACAGCAGCATCGATGATCCTGCGCGGTCTGGGAAAGTTCGATGACCGCACGCGGGCCAGCGTGTACGCGGCAGCAAAGGAACTCGGGTACCGGCCAGACATGTCCGCCCGATACCTCAGCTCATCCGAGCGAATGCCAATAGTCGCTGTCGTCTTCAGTGAGCTACCCGCCGGCTACGACGCTCCACAAATGTTCTGGACCCTGGCCCTGAACTCCACAATTCATGGTCTCCTCCGGAACTCAATTTCGACATTGGTCGTTCCGACGATCAATGAGCTCGACGGTGCTTCACTCCCGATTGAAGCAATCCTGCTCGTCACATCTGATCCCAAGGACTTCGAAAGCCCCTTCCTCGCCTCGATGGACGTGCCGCTCATCGTTGCGGGGGTTCAACGTCAAAACGAACCAGGCCCCGGTGAATCCCCGGTGACTGCCTGGGCGCACACCGACTCTTACCTCATGTCCGAAATGGCACTCGACCACCTCGCTGAAAGAGGAAGCACCCGACCAGCAGTCCTGTTCGGTGAAGTCCCGATGGCGATGATGGACGACCTTCGGATCGGAGCCGAACACTGGTTTAACGAGGCAGGTCTTGAACCCTTGATCTTCCACTCCGGTGACCTTGGGGGATTCACCACCCAATGCCTCGAACAAGGAGCCGACTCATTCGTCGTGCTGTGTTCAGACCACCGCGCGAAACTCGAGGACGTGCTCCGTTCCATCGCTAGCAGCGGGAAGTCCGTACCCGACGACGTTATGGTCGTGGCACTGTCACAGTTCGGGCGCGCACCCTACGTTCATCCAAGCGTCACCACCGTCTGGAATGACGGCCCCGCCATCGGCAACACCCTCGCCAACATGATCGCAAACGGACTGAAGAGCGGGGACTTTGAATCGATCGAGGTCATGCCGAGCGTCACCCAGCGCGAATCCACGAGCCGCTAACTCCTGAGAGTTGGCTACTGCGAAGTCTCAGGAGACACCGGCCTATCCGTAGGTATCGCGATCCCCGCGGCCCTTCACCCGCAAAGGCCCGTAGTTGCGGGTCTTACGAGCAGGCCCGCGGACCTCGATCTCACGGACGACCGCTGGGCCGATCTCGTCATCCAACTTCTGTTGCAACATCGGAATCAGTGACCGAACCTGCGTCGCCCACGTAGTTGATTCAGCACGCAACACCAGGCGTCCGGACTTCTCATCGAAGACTTCTGGAGTGACGTGAGAGGCAAGATCCGCGCCGACGATCTGCGCCCACCGGCCAACGACACCACCGACCTTCGACTTTTGCTCCCAGCCGTTGGCCCGCATGAGGTCCTTCATGCTCTCGCTCAGCAGAGCTGGGTCCCGCTCGTCTGGGCCGCTACCGCTGAACTGAGGGCCGTCAGACCAACTTCGTGACCGCTTCTTTGTGGTCTTGCCCGACGACCCGCGCGCTGACTTGCGCACGGACGCAAGGGTTTGAGCCACGAGGTCTGGGGTCTTCTCTGGTTTCGTTGTTTTGGCGTCGCCTTCAGTTGCCACGCGCCACCTGGCCAGGGGTGACAACGAACTGTTGCGCGGCAAGCTCGGCCGGCACATCCTCAGCGACCGCTGCGGTGATGATGGTTTGTTCCGCCGTCATTGCCACCTGGGCGAGCGCCTTACGTCGAGTCGAGTCGAGTTCGGCGAACACGTCGTCGAGGATCAGGACTGGGTCACCGACGGAATCATCGAGGGTGCGCATCAATTCGAACGCCGCAAGCCGTAGCGCCAACGCCATCGACCAACACTCGCCGTGCGACGCATATGCCTTCGCCGGAAGTTCACCGATCGTCAGGAGCACGTCGTCGCGGTGTGGCCCGACAACCGTGACGCCGCGGGCAAACTCTTCGCTGCGTCGGAGCGCGATCTCTTTGTGGAGGAGCTCTTCAAGCGCCTGGCGGTTGCGCGGTAGGGAATCCTCGCTCGGGATATCGCTGAACGACCGCGGCAAGTACGCAATGCCCGCACTCTTGCCAGGCGCCACGTGTTCGTACGCCTGTGACACCAAACCGCTGATTTCGTTGAGTAGTGAAAGCCGCCCGAAGAGCAGCGATGCGCCGTGCGCTGCTAGTTGGTCGTCCCAGACGCTCAAGGTGGACTCCGCGCCGGCTCGCGATGAGGCGCCACGCGTGCCAGCGATCGAGCGCAACAGGGTCGTTCGTTGCTTCACGACGCGGTCGTAGTCAGCCTTGACCGAGTGATACCTCGGAGCGCGGGCAACGAGGACCTCATCAAGGAACTTACGACGATCACTGGGGTCGCCTTTGACCAGTGAGAGGTCCTCCGGAGCGAACACGACGGTTTGCAGTTGGCTGATGAAATCTGTGGCTCTCACCGGCGAACCCGACACCTGCAGACGGTTCGCTCGGCCCTGGTTGATCGCGATCTCCAACTGAATCTCGCGCTGTCCGCGGGAGAACGTTGACCGAACGATCGCTTGATCATTACCCTGCCGGATCAGCGGAAGATCAGCAGCAACTCGGTGACTGTTCAGCGTCGAGACGTACCCGACGGCTTCTGCGATGTTGGTCTTGCCCACGCCGTTCGGCCCCACCAACACGTTGACGCCAGGGGCGAAGGTGATCTCCGCGGCTTCATAGCTACGGAAGTTCGTGAGTTCGAGGTGGAGGACCTGCACGGTGATCCCTCACTCTCATGCCGTGAAACCGCGTGACGCGCGGGGTCGTTAGAAAGACACGCCTCTACGAAGACAGGCGGACGGGCATCAGCAAGTACTTGTAGCTATCGCCGCTGTCGGCTGGCGTCAAGACCGCCGGGCGCGTTGCACCTGTGAACGAGAACCTTACGTCGGACGACTCGATCGCACCGAGACCGTCGAGGAGGTACTGGGGATTGAACGCGATCTCGATGGTGTCACCAGTCGTTGCACCCTCGAGCGCTTCCGTTGCCTGAGCTTCATCGCCCGAGCCGGCCTGCAGCGCGACGTCGTCGCCGCTGAAGGTGAGTCGAACAGGGGTGTTCCGCTCGGCAACCAGCGAAACGCGCTTGACGGCTTCGATCAATGACGCCCGGTTGACGGTTGTCACGGTTGATGACTCTTCTGGCAGTAGTTGGCGGTACTTCGGGAACTCACCGTCGAGGAGCCTGGTGGTGGTCCTGCGGCCGTCGCCGGAGAAGCCCATCAAACCTTCGCCGGCAGATCCTGGGGCGTAGGCAACGGACACCTCGGCTGCGTGGGAAAGGAGCTTCGCGGTGTCGGCCAGGATCTTCGCTGGAACGAGAGCGGCGCCTTCGAAACCGGGTTGGTCTGGACGCCACGAGAACTCGCTGACAGCCAAGCGGTAGCGGTCAGTTGCCGCGAGCGTGACCTTCGAATCGCTGATCTCTACGCGAACGCCCAGCAGCATCGGCAACGTGTCGTCGCGCCCGGCCGCGATCGCAACTTGTGCAACAGCGGCGGCAAACCGGTCACCCGAGACTGAACCGACCGGTGCGGGCATGTCTGGCAGAACGGGGTACTCGTTCACTGGAAGTGTGGGGAGCACGAACGAAGAACGTCCGCACTGCAGTTCAATTCGGCTGCCCTCGGTCGCGAAAACGACGGGCTGGTTCGGTAGTGAGCGGGCGATGTCTGCCAAGAGGCGCCCGGAGACAAGTACTCGACCCGGCTCGTCGACCGTGGCGTCGACCTCAACTTGCGCTGCGTTCTCAAGGTCGAAACCTGACAACGTCAGGTCCTGACCCTCGGCACTAATCAGCAGGCCTGACAACGTCGGAATCGACGGACGGCTTGGAAGCGCCCGTGCGGACCATGCGACCCCATCAGCCAACACATCCCGTTCGACCCGAAACTTCACGTTGTGCCTTCCTGATTGCACTTGCGTCAACGACCTAGGAGGACCGTAGCGGCCAGCGGGTAGACGCTCGCCACAGCCCTAGAACTGCTTACCGGGCATGTTGCCACGTATGGACAACAAAATTGGTGAGGTTTCCCCAGATCGACTGCAGAGAAGTGTTCTATGCACAGAATTCACCGATCTGGGACCAGTTTTGTGGATTGCGCTAGACCTTTGTCGGAGGACGATTTTCAGCCTTGTTCGCAAGGTCGTTCGAGGTGTGGATTGTTAATGGTTAGAGATTCTCGTCGTGTTAACAGGGGCCGTGGATAGTGTGGATAACAAGTGTTTCCGCAGGTCAGAGTGCATGAACCACAAGCGTGTGAGATGTGTGAGTCACTGGGGACGTTAATGGGAAGAGTGAGGATGGCAGGTTTGGAAACCACAGTCCCCAGTGGCCATCACCAGATCTTTTGTTGTTATCCACGGCCACTCAATGTGGTAATCCACAGTTCTATCCACAACCTGTGAATACAGGCCGTCACGACGCGCAGGCAGAACAACACGAGGCGTAACGATGAGGTGGACGTCACCAAGGTTGACGCGCCTCGAACTAGTCGATCACGGCACCCTGACGTCGTGAAGATTGGCGAGGTAGACCGATGGATGTAGAAGCCTGGCAGAACTTCTTCGTGATTTCCGGCGGAGCCAGCGCCGCTTTGACGGGTCTGGTGTTCGTCGCGGTGTCGCTTAACGTGGACCGAATCCTGACCTCGACAGGGCTTCGCAAACTCGCGGCTCAGACCTTGTTGCTCCTGATGACGCCGCTGATCATGTCGATCGTGCTCGTCATTCCAATTCCTCGGGCATGGATTGCCGGGGTGCTTTGCATCATTGGTGGCGCACTACTTGCCCTCGGGATGTTCGCCGTTGGTCACGGCATGGACCTGACTAAAGAGTCGTCAGCAATTAAGTTGCTGCAGCACCTGACCCCGACCATGCTTGTGTGCCTGCTGATTATCGGTGCGGGAGTGTCTCTCGTAGTCGGTTTCGGTGGCGGGCTGTATTGGTTGGTCGCAGCGGTTGTATTCGCCCTTATCGGCGGCGTAGCGAACGCCTGGATGTTCGTCATCCGCGTGGAGACCTGGCACCACCCGAAGTCCTCAGACGCCCCCGAAGGCGCCTAGGAGGGAAGTCTGTGGTCGCAACACCGCAAAGCAGTGATCACCACCGAGAATTCTAGGTCTGGTTGCGTTCCTCTGAGACTGCTAGCATTGATAGCACTGAGGAGGAGATATGGCTGATATCAGCATTCGCGGGCTCGACGATGGCGTAAAGCAAAAACTGCGGCGACGGGCAGCAGCTCATGGTCGGTCGATGGAGGCCGAGGTGAGGGAGATTATTTCGATGGCGGTTGCGGACGAGCACCCTCGCCGAGATTTATTCGACGTCCTCTTGGATTGTTTCGACGATTTGGGCGGTATCCACCTTCAACTCCCGGTACGCGAACCAGTTCGCGATCGAATGGACTTCAGCTGATGGGTGTCGTACTCGACACAAATGTGGTCTCTGAATTGATGCGTGGCCGTGACGCCGACATAAACGTTCGCAAATGGGTCACGGGAGTTCATCAAAGTCAGCGAATTACGACGGCAATCACGGTGGCTGAAATCCTCCACGGAATTGAGCGATTACCGCCAGGGCATCGAAGGGAGAAGTTGGCGGAGACCGCGTCAGTCATCTTTTCCGAGTTCTCCGAGACTGTTGCACCGTTCGATCTGGTCGCAGCCCAGGCTTATGCGGCCGTGGTCGACAGCAGAGCACGTGCAGGCTCACCCATCAGCGGGTTTGATGCTCAAATTGCGGCCATCTGTCTAACCGGCAATCACACCCTCGCCACTCGCAACACAAAAGACTTCGATGCGCTGGGAATCGACTTGGTGAATCCGTGGCTTTCTGAAGCCAGTACCAATTGATCGCGTCCAGGCAGAGATCGTGCTCGAGTCTCCGGTTAGTTGAGTTCCGCGGCGCCTACGCGCGGGCGGCGGCCTTGATACGGCCAGTTAGCTCGGTGACCTGGTTGTAGAGCGTGCGATCAGTGTTCAAGTTCTTGGTGATTTTGGTCTTGGCGTGCATCACGGTGGTGTGGTCGCGTCCACCGAAGTGCTTGCCGATGGCCGGCAGTGACATATCGGTGAGCTCACGGCAGAGGTACATCGCGACCTGACGGGCATGGACCAACGTGCGAACACGACCGGGCGCGCATAGATCCTGAATCGATACACCGTAGTAGTCGGCACTCTGCTGCATGATCAACGTCGCCGTGATCTGGGTGCCGTGCTGGTCGGCGATGAGGTCTTTGAGTACCAACTGGGCAAGGTTTACGTCGACTGCGGACTTGTTGAGGCTGGCGAATGCCGTCACCCGGATCAGGGCACCTTCAAGCTCACGGATGTTCGTGGCGATTTTACTCGCGATGAACTCGAGAACTTCGGGCTCAACGGCGATCTGTTCCTGTGCGGTCTTCTTACGCAGGATCGCGATGCGGGTCTCGAGGTCGGGTGGCTGAATGTCGGTGATGAGGCCCCACTCGAACCGCGATCGCATTCGTTCTTCGAAGTCAGGTAGTTGCTTGGGCGGTAAATCGGAGGTGACCACGATCTGCTTGTTCGCGTTGTGCAGCGTGTTGAACGTGTGGAAGAACTCTTCCTGCGTCTGCGTCTTGTTGGCGAGGAACTGGATGTCGTCCACAAGGAGGACGTCGATATCGCGGTAGCGGCGCTGGAAGTTTGCGGCTTTGTCGTCGCGAATCGAGTTGATGAACTCGTTGGTGAACTCTTCGGAGCTGACGTAGCGCACCTTGGCCCCGGCGAAGAGGGTCCGCGTGTAGTGACCGATTGCGTGCAGGAGGTGGGTTTTTCCCAGTCCGCTATCGCCATAGATGAAGAGCGGGTTGTACGCCTTGGCGGGAGCCTCGGCGACGGCAACGGCGGCCGCGTGGGCGAAGCGGTTGCTCGATCCGATGACGAACGTCTCGAACACGTACTTGGGGTTCAGGCGGTGCGCATCGTCTTTGCGTGAGGTGGGGCTACCGGCGCCGGGACGGTGAGTGTCGCGGACATCCACGACCCGACTGTTCGTGAAGTCGTGTGAACCGAGTTCTGGCGCGGGGCTCTCATCCACCTTTGCGTACGTTCCGTCAGCGAGGTGGTCGGTCGTCTCATCGTCAAGGTCATGCGCAACGTTCGGGTCAACAGTGACCTGGATGACCATCGGCCGGTGGAGGACCCGCTGGAGCGCATCGACCATGTGCGGCTTGAGGTGGGACTCGAGCACGTTGCGAGTGAACTCGTTGGGCGCTGCGACCGAGATTGTGTTGCCGTCGATGACCTGCGGGACGGTGAGGGCGACAAATGCGCGTTGTTGCGGCGAAATATCGTCGTCGTCGGCGAGTGTCTTGAGAGTTTCGTTCCACACTTGGCTGACGTTGAGCGTGTTTTCCACGGTGGTTGAAGGCCTCTCGCTACTGATGATGGAAGGGCAAAGCCCTAGGTAGTGAAGTTCTTGGTCTGTGGTGTCTTCTTGCGCGCCTGCAGCTCGCAGCAGGTCAGGCGATGAGCGAGAAACCCTGTGAATCAAGGAATTCTCGAACTCTCGGCGCTTTCCTGGGTGAGCTAGCAACGGCGACACTAACGGCGATATCGGAACGCTTCAAGGGGTTATCCACAACTAGCTCGAATTTCCTTGGCGTAGTTCGGCGCGTCGGTTTTGCGACACGCCAGGAGGAGGTAAAGGGCGTTGAGTTCCGATCTGCGGGGTGGTGAGCGCCAGACATCCTTCGTGGCCTACCCTGGTATGCAGGTTTCATCCTCATGACAGAACGTTTGTCACGTAAGAAGATCCATTTCCCGAAACACCGAACACACTGCTGTGCTCACGAGCTCGAGTAGTGCATCGGCTCTCGCCGATCAGGAGAACTGACATGTCGAAGCGTACGTACCAGCCCAACAACCGTCGCCGCCATAAGAAGCACGGCTTCCGTCTGCGTATGCAGACGCGCGCTGGCCGTTCCATCCTGTCGGCTCGTCGCCGCAAGGGCCGGGCAGAAATCACCGTTTAGGGCGTTCTAGTGCTCCCTGCACGCTCCCGCCTTCGTAACCGGACGCAACTTGGCAAGACAGTGCGTCGGGGTACTCGGGCCGGTCGGCGTTGCCTAGTGGTGCACTTTTTGGCGGCCGCCCCGAATACTGAAGGCGTCCCGCTCGAACCGGCCAAAGTCGGTTTCGCCGTGAGTAAGGCAGTTGGGGGTTCTGTGGTTCGGCATCAGGTCACGCGGCGTTTACGTCACGTAGTCGCTGCCCACCTAGACGAACTCCCAGACGGTTCAAGCGTTGTCGTTCGGGCCTTGCCAGCAGCAGCTGCGGCGACTAGCGCTCAGCTTGACGCCGATTTCTCGTCGGCGATTTCCAGAGTTGCCTGATGGCAGCATTCGTTAAGAAGGCGCTCCACATCATCGGTTTGCCGTTTGTGTGGCTCTTCGTCGGCTTGATCCGGGTTTACCAACTGGTGATATCGCCGCTTCTTGGACCACGCTGCAAGTTCTATCCGTCGTGTTCGACGTACGCAATCGATTCTTTGCGTCATCATGGACCAATCAAGGGAAGCCTGCTCTCCGGCTATCGACTGTGCCGGTGCCACCCGTGGCAACTCGGCGGCCTTGACCCAACACCTCCCAAGGGTGCCTGGCGCCCAGACATCAATCCTGATGGAACACCTCGCGATGTTGCGGGGCAGAACCGTCAGCTAACTGACCTCGGAGTCTGAGAGTGTTTATCCTTGAATGGCTAGAAATGGCCGTCGCGTGGGTGTTGGTTGCATTCCACACAATCCTCAGCCCAATCTTCGGCGCCGAGAGCGGCTGGTCGTGGGTCCTGTCGATCGTCGGACTCGTTGTCGTCATCCGGATCCTGCTGATCCCACTCTTCGTTAAGCAGATCAAGGCCCAGCGGAACATGCAGTTGATCCAGCCGCGGATCAAGGAAATCCAGAAGAAGTACGCCGGCGACCGCGAGAAGCAGTCCGCGGAAATGATGAAGATTTACCGCGAAACCGGGACAAATCCCCTCGCATCTTGCCTCCCCATCATCCTGCAGGCACCCATCTTCTTCGCGCTGTTCCGAGTGCTGCAGTACGGCATTGCAATGGAAGAGGGAATCGGCGCGTTAACGCCCGAACTCGCTACCCAAGCGCACGATGCGTCGATCTTTGGTGTCCCGATTTACGCAACGTTTGCGAACGCAGACGAGACGCCGTACCCCATGAATACGCGGATTCTGTGTGTTCTCCTCATCATCACGATGTCGTTGACGACGTTCTTCACGCAGCGTCAATTGATTGTGAAGAACACGGCCCCAGACAACCCGATGGTCAAGCAGCAGAAGATGCTCATGTACATCTTCCCGCTGATCTTCGCGGTAGGTGGCTTCAACTTCCCCATCGGTGTTCTCATTTACTGGACCACAACGAACCTCTGGTCCATGGGTCAGCAGTTCTACGTAATCAGGAACAACCCGCAACCGGGCACTCCCGCGCATAAGGCGCTAGAGGAACGCAAACAGGCGAAGACAGCAGCCAAAGAGGCGAAGGCGAACGGACTCCCAAGTCCAGACAGCCCAGAGGCCCTGGCCGCCGCCGCAGCCGCCGCGGAAATCACCTCAAATAAGGGCACAACGGTACAAAACCGGCAGCAGCCCAAGCGCCAACCCAAGAGCAAACGGCAACCAAGCAAGCAACAGCCGTCGAAGCAACAGTCACAGAAGCAGCAACCGAAGAAGTCATCCGGCGAATCCAACAACGGGTAGCTCCGCCGCGAAGACTCACCACTCACTAGGTGTTTCACGTGAAACACCCAATCCTGGCTGAACCACCGCGCCAGCCCCAAGGAGGCAACAATGACCACAGACAACGAGACGACGCCCGAGACCATCGTCACCGAAGCTGCTGAAACCCCCGTCCAGGAGGCCGCCGCGAAGGAGGTTGCACCCAAGAAGGACCGGGTCGCCCAACTCGAGAACGAAGGCGACATCGCCGCCGACTACCTAGAGGCACTCCTCGACATTGCGGACCTAGACGGCGATATCGATATGGACGTTGAAGGTGACCGCGCAATGGTCGCCATCGTCGGCGCCGATCTGAAGCAGTTGGTCGGTCCCAACGGCAAGGTCCTCGACGCCCTCCAGGAACTCACCCGCCTAGCTGTTACCCAGCAGACCGGCGACCGCTCACGCCTCATGCTGGACATCGCCGGCCACCGCGCCGCCCGCCGCACCCAGCTCACTGAGCTGGGAACCGCAGCCTGCGACCGCGCCAAGGAAGAAGGCACCCCCGTCAAGCTCGAGCCCATGACCCCCTTCGAGCGCAAAATCGTCCACGACGCCGTAGCCGCCGCCAACCTCAAGAGCGAATCCGAAGGCGACGAACCCAACCGCTACGTAGTAGTAATCCCCTAACACCCCAAACGCATCTCACCGATTCAACCCCCAAGCGGCCCACCCCGCGAGGGGGTTGTTTCTTTGCCAGGCACGAAACTGTCGACATCAGCCCACTCAAGCAAGGCGCCCCAGGCGACGAGCGCCCCACACTCCCGAGCCCGCTACCCAAGTACCCACCCCGCCCGTCTGCGCGATCCCATCCACGACCATGCCCCCGCCAGTTGCGGTGCGGTGGCGAGTAACCGCCACCCAACACGCACAGAGCCATCCGCCAGCAGCTCAACCACACGACACCGGTCACCCCACCAGCAGCCAACAACCACGTAGGCACCCACAGCCGTTGTCCAAGATTCGGGGGACCCACGCACGGACCACCCCCTCCCGAAGGCGGCGCACCACCGAAGGCTGTGGGGGAAGGGCCCACGTAGGTTTGCGTCGGGCGAGGCGCCGCTCCGCGGCGACTCGGGGAGGCCACGGGGTAGCAAACCGTAGTGGGCCCTTCCCTCACAGCCGCCCCAAAGACCCCATGTTTCACGTGAAACAATCCACCAACCAACCAACCATCATCAAGAAACAAACAAAAGGACACTCATGACCGATTGGCGCAACGTCGCCGCAGACCGCTACCCCACCGCGTTACCACAGCTAGACGCATACGTTGAACTCCTAACAACGCTTGGCGTAGAACGCGGCCTCATCGGTCCACGCGAAGCCGACCGCCTTTGGGAACGCCACATCCTCAACTGTGCAGTCGTCGCGGATCTCACCCAGGGATTCATCCCTGAGGAGTCGTCCGTCGTTGACGTAGGTACCGGAGCAGGTCTCCCCGGAATTGTGTGGGCGATCGTGCGTCCCGATCTCCATGTCGTCCTGGTGGAGTCGATGCAACGCCGGGTCGATGTCCTCAATATCGCGGTCGAGCAACTCGAACTCTCGGACCGGGTGGAGGTCGTTCGCGGTCGAGCGGAAGACCTTGTGGGCGAGGTTGTTGGCGACGTCGTGACTGCCCGTGCTGTTGCCCCGATGGGTCGTCTCCTCGGTTGGCTCGCTCCCCTGACTGTTGCCGGTGGAAGCCTGGTTGTTCTGAAGGGCCAAAAGGTTGCGGACGAACTGACCGAAGCTGCCCCCGAACTGGCCGCAATTAAGGCAGGATCTGTCCAAGTACATATCTGCGGGGAGGGTTGGCTCGATGAGCCAACGAATGTTGTGCAGATCCAGGACTTCGATCCGACTGGTCTCGTAGTCGCAGGTAAAAGGGGGAAGCCGCGTGGTGCGGGTAATCGCGGTCGCTAACCAAAAGGGAGGCGTCGGCAAGACAACAACAACGGTCAACGTTGCTGCTGCGCTTGCCGAGGTTGGCCGCCCTGTCTTAGTCATCGACATGGACCCCCAGGGCAACGCCACTCAAGCGTTGGGCCTTGACCGGCTAGCTGCGGCGACTTCTATCTACGACGTTCTGGTCGATGGTGTTGGGATGGAAGACGCGATCGTTCCCACCAGGACTTCAGGTGTCACATGCATCCCTGCTTCGGTGGACCTCGCCGGCGCAGAGGTCGAATTGGTATCGGCCGCTGGACGTGAACTCCGATTGAAGGAAGCGTTTGAAGACGCGACACTCCCCGAGAACACGATCGTCCTCCTCGATTGCCCACCAAGTCTTGGCCTCTTAACGGTGAACGCCCTCACTGCGGCGAACGAACTATTCGTTCCCATCCAGGCCGAGTTCTATGCCCTTGATGGGGTGGGCCAGTTGGTCAGGACCATGGAGTTGGTGCGCAGCGCTCTCAATCCGTCGTTGGAGATCAGCCTGGTGGCCCTCACGATGGTCAGCGATGTCACGACTGCGCAGGCACGAGTGTTCGACGAAGTGAAGGCATTCTTTGCCGAGCGCCTCGCGACGACGACGATCCCTCGGGATTCCGCCGCTCATGCTGCACCTGCTGCCGGCAGCACCGTGATTGCCTTTGCGCCGGAATCTGATGTCGCTCATGCGTATCGCCAACTCGC
>CAUJEJ010000048.1 GCA_963169255.1 Actinomycetota bacterium
CCTGGACCGTTCGGCGCGAGGTCTACGCAGCTATTGCAGACGCCGCAAGGCGTGGATGTTGGACCTTGCTCGCAGTTCAGCGAGCGGGCAAGGATGCGCGCACTCGACGTCTTGCCACACCCACGAGGCCCTGAAAACAGGTACGCGTGATGCACCCGATCGTTGTCCAGCGCCCGTCCGAGCGGCTCGACAACATGATCTTGACCGATGACTTCAGCCAGCGACGCTGGGCGGTACTTGCGGTACAGGGCGAGGCTCACGCGGCCACCTTACGTGTCGCCAGCACCGGGCGTTCGACCCTTTGCCACATTGCCGACCCACAGCGGGTTTGGCGCGAACAGTGTGCGTGATTTGTGTCGTATACCCACACCTATCACGCACGCTGCGTAAAGTTGCTGCCGAATTAGTGGGTACTTGCGGGGGTGGGGGCGTCTGAGGCGGGGGTCGATGGGTCTGTGGTGCCGCGGGCGCCGTCCGTGACGTCGGCGACTGGGCCGTGAGCGGGCTTCACCTGCATCCGGTCGATGAAGGCGAGTGCCAAGGCAGAGAACACAAAAGTGAGGTGGATAAGCACCTGCCACATGATCTCTTCCGATTCGTACTTTTCAGGTTCGATGAAGGTCGCGAGCAGGTGGATCGACGAGATTCCGATAATCGCCATCGCCAGCTTGACCTTGAGCACGTTCGCGTTGACGTGGCTAAGCCACTCAGGCTGATCAGGGTGGTTGTCGATGCGTAGTCGCGCAACGAATGTCTCGTATCCGCCAATGATCACCATGATGAGCAGATTCGCAATCATCACAACATCGACAAGGGCCAGCACCGCTAGCAGCACATCGCTGTCGGAAAACTCATTGCTATCTGACGTCACGAGGTGCAGGAGCTCCAGCATGAATCGCCAGACGTAGTACGCCTGCGCGACGATCAATCCGAAGTACAGCGGAGCCTGCAGCCAACGGCTCATGAAGACGAGGTAGCCGAGGTTGACCTTCGACAACTGATGGTCCGCTGCTGATTGATTCGGCGACCTATTCGCCACGATGACCCTCCCCCAGGGCTATACGTACTCGCCCCGCCCTGGTTTGGTGACTCACCCGGCAGGCCGGGCGTGCAACCAAACCAGGGACGAAGGCGCTGGCGGAGGATAGGGGATTCGAACCCCTGAGGGCGTTAACCCAACCCGCTTTCCAAGCGAGCGCCATAGGCCACTAGGCGAATCCTCCGTCGAGCAGATTACCTGTTGTTATCGCCGCGGTTGCAGCGAAGGGTGAATCCGACTGATTTGCGCGGCTGATCTTTCCCGAATTGACGCGCCCTTTGGCCATCCCTCTGCGGATCTACGAGCGGCGCAGGCGAAAACGCGACCTACTCCTTGTGTTCGTGTGGCCAAGTACCACCAGCTTGACCCCGCAGGGGCGGTCCCGCGTAAGGTTCTCCCTGACCCCTCGTGCGGCGTCATCTTGTAAATCCCCCCAGGGCCGGAAGGCAGCAAGGGTAAGCAGGCTCTGACGGGTGTGCGGGGGGTCCCTTACTTTGCCCCCAGGCCAACCCGCGTGCAACGCCGGAATCCACCGCCGCACCTTGCACCCACGCTCGTGTACACCGATCGCCGGAGTCGCGTGAACGGGCTATGCGCAATATGCTCAGAGAGTGATTTTTAAGGCAGTTGGCGACAAGCGCCCGTACCCCGACCATGGCCTCGGCGTGACGGAGTGGGCGGGCCTGCCGCCCAGCCAGGTTCGACTCGCTGAGCTGATCACCACGAAGAGCACGCTCGACCTTGAGGCGCTGCTCTCCGAGGACTCCACGTTCTTTGGTGACCTGTTTGCGCACGTCGTCAAGTTCGAGGGAGACCTGTACCTCGAAGACGGCCTGCATCGCGCGGTACGGGCTGCACTGCAGCAGCGACCCATGCTCCACGCTCGCATCCTGGATCTGGACACCACGAACCCCGCCGACCTGCACCACCGCCCAGCGGAGTAGTCAGGTGGGAGGCGGCGCCCGCGAAGACCTCCCCTGAAGTACCGAACCCGCGGCGAATTTGCGTCCCACCTGTGCACGCCTGCGCGGGAGCAGGTACCTTTTCTCGCGGTGGCGTGTCCGAGCGGCCGAAGGTGCAACACTCGAAATGTTGTGTGGGGTCAAACCCACCGTGGGTTCAAATCCCACCGCCACCGCCAAATCACTGACCGTCAGGGCTTGTCCCTGGCGGTCAGTGATTTAACAGCTGACTGCGGGATTTGGGAGGCGCGTCAAACGAGCGATAGCGAGTGCGCCGGTTCCCACCGCCACCGCCAAATCTAGAAGCGTCCGGGCTCGTCCCTGGCGCTTCTAGATTTAACAGCTGACTGCGGGAGCCGCGCCCGCACCCTGTGAGCGATAGCGAACAGCGCGGTTCCCACCGCCACCGCCGTCACCGGGACAGAACAGGGTCTAGGCACGCACTTGGTGGCAAGCATAGGGCCTCACCAACCAGCTCGATTTGCGTCGCGATAAGCACACCCTCGATCATCATCAGATGGGGGCAGAGCATCAGCGAAGGGCCGTTGCAACACTGTTCGCTGCAGCCGGAGCGCTGATAATTCTTGCGATCCTGTCGATTGCATTCTCATCACCGGCAGGAGCAGCGGACGCCCCTCTGTCCACCGGGACGCCGACGCACGTCACGTTCGAAAATCCTGCCTCCGAACCACAGTTGTCGAAATCGGCAGCCAACCTCGAAGGTCCAGACGCCCCACTATTCAATGGGTTCACCTCGTTCGGACCATCTGCACTTTCGGACCTGTTGACCCCGCGGGCCACAAGCAGCCAACAACTTGAGTCCCAGAATGACGCGGCAATCAGCGGCATCATCCGCGGGCCTGGCGGGGCTCCGCTCGCCCCGGGAACCTCGGGCCGAGTCACCCTGTACGACGCAGATGGTCGGTACCCCTGGAACCCCCGCAGGAGCGGGGATTTCAACAGCGATGGCTACTACTACATCGGCTGGATCTCCCCCGGCGACTACAAGGCGGTCGTTGAGCCGACCAACAACTACCCTCCTGCATTCTGGCGCGACGCCCAGGACATGAGCGGCGGCACGGTCTTGTCCCTCAAACCGGGCGACTACAAAGCCGACATCAATCAGGACCTGCAGGCGGGCGGAGTGATCCAGGGGACAGTGCGCCTCCCGGATGGCACGCCATTCGACTGCTGTGTAGACGTCGTCGTTTACAACTTGAGCGGGGAGAGAATCGCCTCGAACTATCCTCTGCGGAGCAGCTACCAGGTGCGAGTACCGCCAGGCACCTACAAGGTTACTTTTGAACCCGGCGGTTGGTACCCCCAGACCTGGTGGCCCAGCGCTTACGGTCCGCTCGCTGCTCAGCCTGTGACGGTAGCGGCTGGGCAGACTGTTCAGGTCGATCAGGTGCTCCTGCCTCCAGGTCCCACCAACAATTCAATCTCGGGCCAGGTACTTGATCCCGCCGGCCAGCCGATTACAGATCTTGACGGTGGCGTCTCGGTCACTGATGTCGACGGACTGCACGTGGCAAACGGCTGGCTGGATCAAGGCACGTTGCGGGTGACGAACCTTCCCTACGGAGATTATTACGTCAACGTCACACCCAGGAGTTCGATCTACGCTGCGACGTACTGGCAGGACGCCACGGACATGAAAGAGGCGAAGCTGGTATCTCTGAGCCCGGCTTCAAGCTCTGTCGACCTCAGCATGCGGCTGCAGCTAGCAACGTCGATATCGGGAACCATCAGAGGTCCTGACGGGTCCGCGCTCACTCCAGGTGAGAGCGGTCGAGTCATGCTGACTACAGAAATCGACGATCCCCCCATGTACTTCGAGGAGACAAACTGGACCGTCGGGCAGGACGGCAGTGCGCAGTATTCGATAGGCAGTCTCGACGCAGTGCCCTTCTACGAGCGCTTTGTCCCCGACAACAAGAATTTCGCCATCATGTGGTGGAAGAACGCGCCCGCGCAGGGGTCCGCGCTGCCCATTCCCGTCAGCGCGAGAACCCCGGCCCAGAAGTTCGACATGAACCTCAAGTTGGCTGGAAGCATCTCCGGCAAGCCGATCGTTCCGGCCGATTCCGGTTGCCGCTACACAGTGACAGCCTTTGACAAGGACGGCAACGCCGTCACATCAGCGTCGTACTTCAGTGCAAATGATCCGTTCACGCTCAGTCAGCTAGCGGCCGGCGACTACACGCTTCATTTTGAGTTCAACTATTGCGCCGCCGACAAGGCGGGCTTGGCCGATATGTGGTGGGAAGCTGGCAATACCAGGCAATCGGCGACGGTCGTGCGTGTGACCGCCGGTGCCGATACCGCAGGCATCAACCCCGTTGCCCAGCTCAGCGCTGGCGTCAACGTCGATATCACTGGGTCCGGCGGTGAACGCGTGGTGCAGAGCCCCGGAGTGTTGCAGCTCATCGACACTTCGGGGGCGATCATTGATACGGCGGAAGTCGAGAATGGCTGGAATTCGCTGTACGCCCTCGCCGGAACGTACAAGCTGAAATTCGCGCCCTACGGGAACATGTACGCCGCGCAGTGGTACTCATCGGCAACGACGATCGAACAGGCAACCCCGATAGGTGTGGATCAGGGATCGACTACCGACGTGACTATGGAGTTAGAGTCAAACGTTCCGGGACCGGTGCACGATCTGACGGCTGCCCCCGGCGATGGGCAAGCAACGCTAACTTGGACCGCGCCCAGCACGGGAAAGTTGCCCATCACTGGGTACCAGATCGATAGTTACGACCAGATCGCTCCGCACTATGAGGACTGGCGACCCTTCCAGCAGGTTCCGCCATCGGATATTGCCGCTACCGTCAGAGGGCTTCGCAATGGCACTGACTACTGGTTCCGTATCGCGGCACAAAACGCTGACGGCCAAGGTCCGTGGACAGAGGTCTCGGTCACACCCGACGGTCCGACTCCCGACCCAGGGCCGACTCCCACGCCGACACCAACTCCCGCACCCCCGACTCCCGATCCGACCCCGACTCCCGATCCGACGCCCACTCCTACGCCGCGGACCGTCCAGACGGTGAAGGGTGCCGTCGTCAAGAAACTCAAGATCAACAGAACGGCCAGCCTCCGGAAAAAGACAAACGTAGGTTCGACGGTCAAGTGGAAGACCTTGACACCGCGGTACTGCGAAATACGCACCTACAAACTACTTGCGCAGCGCAAGCCAGGAAAGTGCAAGATCACTGCGCAGGCGCCACCGAAGGGGACAGCTGAGCGACTGCCTCCAACCACCTACATCGTCAAGATCGTCCGGTAGTTGCGCCGCGATCGCTCAGACGTCCGGTTTGCGTCTGAACTACCTCGAATTGGTGATGCCCAGAAGGACGGGGAGCTATGCCGGACAGATTGTGCTGACCTAGGCTGCGGACTTGCCGCAGCGTTTGTCGAGCGTGCAGACAGCCCCGCCCATAGTCAGTCAGCGCTACATCTCGGAAGAAGTGCGCAACAACCATGGCGAACCGCGTGCACCGTCGCTCACAACACACACGAAGAGCCCCGACTACCCTCATGGAATTGATTCTCGTGAACATCCCGCTAGACAACTAACCGTCAGGGCTTCTCCCCGGCGCTTCTAGATTTAACAGCTGACTGCAGGAGCCGCGCCCGCATCTCCTGCGCGATAGCGAACAGCGCGGTTCCCACCGCTACCGCTTACGCCTACCCCTCGTAACCGCTGGCAGCGATTCGCAGTTCGAACTGCTTGTTGCCGTCTCTGTCGCCGTGACGCTTGATGAAGAACGTGTGCTTGCCTGAATGCCACCGCTCTTCTTCCCCGACGCTGAAGTAGTTCAGTAGTCCGTCAACGGAGGCATTCGGTGAGCCGATCGTCGGGTTCGAGAAGTCAACTTCGTGCTTGCCGCCGTTGCTGAAAGTCTCCAACTCAACATCGTCGATGCCACTTCGATTGCCTTTGAAGTAGGTCGACTGTCCGGGTTGCAGCCGCTCCGTCCAGTCAGCGTTCCGATCGGTGACGTTGACCTGCCAGCGCTTGAGGTCGCTGTAGACCTTGACCTCCACTCCCATGGTTCCTCTTGGAACCGCCCGCTCAGGAGCAGGAGCCGTGGGGACCGCGGGCGCCGGTGCATTGCCTGCCAGTGCCGGGACTGCGGGTGCGATGAGCGCAACTGAGGCGATCGAGATGCTTGCGAACGAGTATGCGAACCGACGGTTCATGGGGTTCTCCTTGATGCGAGTTGGCTGACGCTGCGTCGGCCGCTTGCAAGCAGCCTGCTCAGATCCGGCGCGCGACAAACGCCGGACAACTGCCGGAACGGTCCGGCACATCAAACGCGGTTGAACCGGATTGAGCCCGGGCACATCTTCGTCAGCAAGCTCCATCAGCATCCACACCACCACTTGAAGGCAGACACCATGAGCAACTACATCAGCGCACGCAAGACCGGGTTCATCGCAGGAATTGGACTCGCCGCCGCCCTGGTGGGCACGCCAATGGCGACGGCATCGGCGACAACGACCGAAACTGACCACCTCCAGGGCCGCCTTGGGGTCAGCATGGAACTGCGCAACATGAGCACCGTCGACACCATCAAGGTCAAAGATCGCGACACCGGCCGCGAAGTTTCACTTGCACCCGGTGAGAAGGCGACCTTCTCTGAGCACTTCCACGCAGCAGTCGACGAACTGGAACTGAAAACGTGGAAGTCCGGCGACGGTGATGAGATCGACGCAGCCAATCCGACTTTCAGTTGGCCGAACGTCACGATCGATGGCGACAACGAGAACTTCTCAACCGGCGAGACGAAGACGTTCCT
>CAUJEJ010000049.1 GCA_963169255.1 Actinomycetota bacterium
ATTGATGACTTCTCAGACGGTCAGATCAGCGTGGTCGGGAATTCGATGGGCGGCTGGATCGGTCTCGAGATCGCCGCCAATGGTTGGGCTTCGTCACTTACTGCGCTGTGCCCGGCAGGACTGGAATTCGATCCGTGGGTCAGCCGCAGCGACATCCTGGTCTTGCGTCGACGCTTAGCTCAAGTACTCGGCCCAGTGATGCCGCCGGCGACGGAAATGGTGGCAAACACTCCGATCCTTCGTGACCTGCTCATCGGCGATGCGACTGCGAACTTCACAACACTGGACAAGAGTGTGCTCGCCGACGCCGCGATTGCGATGCGCCAAGCCCGGGGGTTCTACGCAAGCCATGACGGGATGCTGAATTGCCTGTTCACCCGTGCCGAAGAAGTCCCCAAATCAACTCCGGTGAGCATCGTCTGGGGATCCCAAGACTCACTGTTACCCCCTGAACGTCAGCGGCGAGTCGCCGGTCCGTCGCATGCCTCGTGGATCGTGCTTGACCAATGTGCCCACGTGCCCATGTGGGATCAACCACGCAGGACGGTCGAAATCATCACTGAAACGACACGACGCGGAATCAATTCGGTCGCCTAGCCGTTCAGCACGTAGTCGTTCGATTGTTGCCACAGCTCAAAGCAGTGGCACACTTGCAGGGACGGACAACGAAGGAGCGTCAGAATGTCACGCCGGGATCTGTGGGACCAGGTAGATGGTGACCTGTACGTCCTGCTTGGCGTGAGCCCACAAGCCAACGCTGAAGAGATTCAACTGGCGTGGCGTTCCACCGCGAAGCGACTGCACCCCGATCGCGGTGGGTCCGTGACTGAATTCCAAGAAGCGGAGATCGCCTACCAGGTCTTGAGTGATCCGCTCGAACGTGGCCGGTATGACCGGATGCGCCGACAGAGCGCGGGTCAGTACGCCGGGACAACCTCAACTCCCCGCTATGCGTACACCTACTCCAGCGCCGGACAGTCTGCAGCGGCACCGTCAATGGATGAACCGTACTTCCGGCCCGACAGCCCTGACCCTTACGGCGACTACAGGTTTCGGCCCCCCAGAAAGCGGCGCAACCCTTGGTTGATCGCACTGATGATCCTGGTTGGAATCGTCGCTGTCGTCGCAGCCGTTGCTCTCGCGTTGGTCACGTTCCTTGTGCTGTTCGTCGTGGGCGCGCTGCTAATGGGCCGCACGCTTAACGGCGCCAGCAACCGGAACTCCAGTTAGCTCGCTAGCAGGACCTACTTCTCGTCGAGCTTGACGACTGTCCAGACGCCGAGAACTCGGTCGACAGGCAGGCGTAGGTATACCGACGGGTTCAGCGCGACTCGCTGCATGAACGCAAACATGTACTGACGGCGCATCCACATCGGCGCTGTCTTTGAGGGTTCAATTGACACCTGGTGCACGACGTACACACATTCCGCAGGATCGATCGGTACACCGTGGGCAGCGATCGCCTCCATGACGTCAGTCGCGCGCGTTCGCTCCATGAATCCGAGGTGGACCGAAACTTGAGTGATGTCCGGATAAGGCCGCTTGATCATGAGTCGGTGTTCAGGATCGACGCGCGGAATGTTCGCAGTTTGGAACTTGAGGAGCACAATCTGTTCGGCTGCGCCCTTGAGTAGACGCGTCTGTTGTACCAGCGCAAACGGCGCCACATCCAGGTCGTTTGCGAGGTAGACCCGCGCGCCTGGCAGACGGACTATCCCGGAGTCATTCATCTCTTCAACGAAGTTCGGAATCGGCGGCCCGAGCTTGCTCATCTTTCGCTGCAACAACGACCGCCCTCGTCGCCACGTCATTAGCACGCTAAACACAACAGCTGCGACAGCCAGTGGGAACCATCCACCGTCGGAGAACTTCGTCAGGTTCGCCGTGAAGAACGCCATGTCAATGATGAAGAACAGGGTGAAGACTGGCCAAACGTAGATTGGCTTGACCTTCCAGTAATGCAGCGCAACAACGGTGATGAGGCATGTCGTGATGACAAATGTGCCAGTCACCGCAATCCCGTACGCCGAAGCCAGACGCGAGGAGTCTTGGAACGCGATGACGAGTGCCGCGACCGAGATCATCAGCATCCAGTTGACCGCAGGTACGTAGACCTGACCGCGCTCGCTACTGGACGTGTGGCGAACGAGTAGTCGAGGCAGATAGTCGAGTTGGATTGCTTGCCGCGTCATCGAGAAGGCACCTGAGATCACAGCCTGAGAAGCGATCACCGTCGCGATCGTGGCCAGTATGACCATCGGAAGTGTCAGCGCTTCGGGCACCATCAGGTAGAACGGATTCGATGCTGACTCTGGACTGCGAACCACAAGCGCTGCTTGTCCGAAGTAGTTCAAGTACAACGCTGGAATCGCGACGGCAAACCACGAGAAGCGAATCGGCCCTCTGCCGAACTGCCCCATGTCCGCGTAAAGGGCCTCAGCGCCAGTCACACACAGCACCACCGAACCAAGCGCAAGGAACGCAAGCATCGGCTCACCGGCGAAGAAGCTCACCGCGTATTTGGGGTTGATCGCAGCGAGAATCTCTGGCGTCTGGATGAGGCTGGAGAACCCGAGGATGGCGATCGTGACGAACCAGACCAACATGACCGGGCCAAAGGCCGCGCCCATCTTTCCTGTGCCGTGCCGTTGGACCATGAACAAACCAACCAAGATGACCAGCGCGATCGGCACGACCCACGAAGTCAAACCTGGGTCAACAAGCTCAAGACCCTCCACGGCCGACAGCACCGACACCGCAGGCGTAATCATCCCGTCGCCGTAGAACAAGGCGGCACCTAAAATGCCGAGGCTCATGATCAGCTTGCGACGGTGCTTAACCTTCGAGACAGCCAAGGAAGCGAGTGCCATGATTCCGCCCTCACCGTCGTTATCGGCGCGCATAACGATGAGGACGTATTTGATCGAGACGATGAGCGTGAGCGTCCAAAACACCATCGAGGCCGCGCCGTAAACACGGTGTTCGACAGCCGGAATGTCGTGAACCCCATCGAAGATTTCCTGGAACGCATAGAGCGGACTCGTACCGATATCGCCGAACACGACGCCGAGGGCGCCAAGGGCCAAGAGGGCCTTACGCTTCGAGCGCGGCGTGCCGGTTGTGGTCACGGCGACATCGGTTGCGCTCACAGGCGCTGAAACTACTCCTCAAAGGCACGGCGTTGCCCACCACAACCGACCCACATCACGCGACTAGGCCTCGAAAATTTCCCTGGCAGGCGCTACTGCGACCCTTCCAACTGCTCTGCAACAACCATCCACTCGGTCTCGGCGTCGTTCTTGCGCTCAAGGACCGCAGCCAACTCGGCATTCAGTTCAGCACACCTAGCAAAATCGCTGGCATATTCAGACAACTGCTGATGCAACAGCGCCTCCTGTTTGTCTGCCGCGACAATCGCCTTCTCCAGCTTCGAAAGCTGCTTGCGAACGGCGCGCAAATCCGCGGAACTCAACGCGGGCCCGGACGTGGCTGCGGCGGCGGAATCACC
>CAUJEJ010000050.1 GCA_963169255.1 Actinomycetota bacterium
CCGATCACGTGGTTACCGTGTCGACGGACCGTGAGGTCCTTGGCCCCAGATTTACGGCACCAAAAGGGTGTCCGGCTGGAGCCAAGTGTTGATCGGAGTCGACGTGAGCGAACCAGAGATCCCCGCCGGGGGCTCAGCGACTCTGTCGGTTCGAGACCGGCTGTTCCGGACCAAGTCCATCGAACAGTCGCTGGCCGAGACCCAAAGCGGCGGCCCCGATGCCCTCAAGCGCACGATGGGTTTGACGGCGCTGACGATGTTCTCCGTCGGCTCGATCGTGGGTACCGGCATCTTCGTGATTTTGGGTGTCGCTGTTCCGCAAGCGGGTCCGGCGATCATCGTTTCGTTCCTGCTCGCCGGAATTACGTGTGCGTTCTCTGCGCTCTCGTACGCCGAAATGGCAGGCAGCATTCCGATTTCCGGATCGTCCTACTCCTACACCTACGCCACAATGGGCGAGTTCGTTGCCTGGGTCTGTGGCTGGTGCCTGATGCTCGAGTACGGCGTCTCGGTCGCGGCCGTTGCAGTCGGCTGGGGCCAGTACATCAACGAGCTCTTCAACCTGTTTGGGGTCAACCTCCCCGCGCAGTTTGTGCAGCCGCCGGGCGACGGTGGAACTGTCAATATCCCAGCGATGATCGTGGTCATCCTGGCGGCGTACCTCCTGCTGCGCGGCGCGAGCGAATCCGCCAAGGTCAACACGATTCTGGTGTTCACCAAGATCGTGATCCTGTTGTTCTTCTGCGCGATCGCCTTCACCGCGTTCAACGACGGGAACCTGTACCCGTTCATTCCGCTCGGCATCTCCGGCGTCACTTTGGCCGCCGCGCAAGTGTTCTTCTCGTTCATCGGATTCGACACCGCAGCGACTGCTGGCGAAGAAGCGAAGAACCCGACCCGCGACCTGCCGCGCGCGATCATTTTCTCGCTCATCATCGTGACTGCCTTGTACGTCGTCGTCGCCCTAGCGGCGATCGGTGCTCGACCGTGGGAGGACTTCGAAGGTGCCGGTGGCGAGGCGGCGCTGGCGACGATCCTCGAGGACGTCACAGGCGCGTCATGGCCTGCCGCGGTGTTGTCGGTCGGTGCCGTCGTTTCGATCTTCAGCGTGGTTCTCGCTGTGATGTACGGCCAGACACGTATCTTGTTCGCGATGGGCCGCGACGGCCTGCTGCCGAAAGTCTTCACCAAGGTCAACCCGAAGACGCAGACACCTGCGGTCAACACGTACATCGTTGCTGGCGTGATTGTGGTGCTCGCTGCGCTCGTGCCGCTCGATGCACTCGCGAATGCCACAAGTATCGGAACGCTGTTCGCCTTCATCTTGGTAAACGCTGGGGTCATCATCCTGCGCCGAACTCGTCCAGATCTGCCGCGCTCGTTCAAAACGCCGCTGTATCCGTTCACGCCGATTATGGGAATGATCTGCTGCGCGGGCCTAATTTTGAGCTTGAAAGCCGATACGTGGATCACGTTTGGCGTCTGGATGGTGCTCGGTTTGATCATCTATTTCGCCTACGGATTCAGGAAGTCGAAGCTTGCCGTCGCACAAAAGGACGGCACCGCTTAGGATGTTCCGCGTTGGAGGCGTCGCCTAGTCCGGTCGATGGCGCCCGCCTGCTAAGCGGGTTGAGGTCTCAAAGCCTCTCGAGGGTTCAAATCCCTCCGCCTCCGCCAAACATTTGTGCACCAGGGCTTTGCCCTGGTGCACAAATGTTTAACGAAGCCTGCGGGAGCCGCCGCCGCCCACCCGGCGAGCGATAGCGAGCGCGGCGGTTCCCTCCGCCTCCGCCTCGGCGCCGCAGGCGCCGGCCCGCGGTTCCCTAGGGCCGAAACTGTCGTAAACCAGGGAGCCGCATCTTGCGAGCGATAGCGAGCGGCGCGGTTCCCTCCGCCTCCGCCTCGGCGCCGCAAGCGCCGGCCCGAGGTTGCCTAGGGCCGTACCACCCCCTACCGCACGTACTCCCGCAGCAGGTTGTACATCTGAGGCGCCACGTTCCGAGCGAACGTTGTCGTCAAGTGCGACCCGTCTCGCATGATGATCGTCCCGTCCGGCGCTACAGTCGGGCATCGAGGCATGCCGGTCGGGCACGCGATCGGCGCCGGGTCCACCTGGAACACGTGCCCCGGATACGCCTCCTCGGCCCCGCGCATCTCAGCAGCCGCGAGAGCATCGTCGGCCCGCGTCCGTGGGAACGTACATTCGGCGCCTGCCCCGTTGTTCTCTGCCAAGCACGTCGTCACGTTGAAGTACGGCCATTGTGTGCCCCGCATGAACACGACAGATTCGGTCGCGGGTTTGATCTGTTCGACGAATTCTCTCGTCGCAGATTCGAACGCCGGTGCAGCCGCGTCACCTTCCAACACGTCGCCATTCGGGGCCACTGCGCCGACGCCATATTGACCGCTGGTTCGACCAATGAAGACGGCGTCGAATGGCCCTTGAGAACTGATCATCTCTGCCAGGCGCTTGCTCCAGTTGAGGGCATCTTCACGATGGCGGTCAGCCCGAACAACCGGCGCTGCTGTCCATCCCGCGTGCCCCCAATACAACACCTGGATTCCGTGCTTCTTGCCCATTGCGTCAAACGTTGGCAACCAGGCGCCAGCGTGTGAGTCGCCCACCAGCGCGATCCGGGTTTTGCCATTCGGGTCACCGAACACGCAGTCCGGTCCAAGGGGGTCGTTGGCCTTCGGCTCGCACTGTGGCGGCGGGATGAACCGATCCTTGCGGGCCACCTCGGGCTGTTGCGTCGCATCACGCAGCGGCCAGACCGCCTTGCCGTATCCCGGCAGGGTCTTCTCGATCGGGGTCTGCGGGAGAGCAACCGTTACTTCGGGCCCTTCGTCGATG
>CAUJEJ010000051.1 GCA_963169255.1 Actinomycetota bacterium
AACCGATCCACTGGGTTCATCTGAACCTTCACACCACGACCGTTGCAGCATTCACACGGCTCGCTGAAGGTCTCGAGCAAACCCTGCCCGATGCGCTTGCGAGTCATTTGCACGAGCCCGAGGGACGTGACCTCAGCAACCTGGTGCTTGGTGCGATCGCGGCCAAGGCATTCAAGGAGACGGCGCAGTACCAGGTCGCGGTTGCTTTCGAGCACCATGTCGATGAAGTCAACGACAATGATCCCACCGACGTCGCGCAAGCGAAGCTGACGGACGATTTCTTCAGCGGCTTCCAGGTTGTTGCGGGTAACGGTCTCTTCCAAGTTTCCGCCTTGGCCCGTGAACTTGCCGGTGTTGACGTCAACCACAGTCATCGCTTCGGTGTGGTCGATCACGAGGGACCCGCCACTGGGCAACCACACCTTGCGATCGAGCGCTTTGGAGAGCTGCTCGTCAATGCGGTGCGCAGTAAACACGTCTTCGTTCTTCGCCCACCGGCTCACCCGATCGGAAAGATCAGGCGCGACCGACTTGATGTACTCCTCGATCGTTGAGGTGGCTGAATCGCCCGACACAATCAGCGAAGCGAAATCTTCGTTGAAGATGTCGCGGACGACGCGGGTGGCGAGATCGGGTTCGGCGTGCAAAATCTCTGGCGCGTTCCCAGTTTCGGCCTTCTTGTTGAGCCGTTCCCACTGTTCAGTGAGGCGCGCTACGTCGTGAGTGATCTGCTCTTCCGTCGCACCCTCTGCGGCAGTCCGGACGATGACGCCCGACCCCTCGGGCAGCGCGTTCTTCAGGAGCTTCTTAAGACGCGTGCGCTCGCGATCGGGAAGGCGACGACTGATTCCGGTCATCGATCCACCCGGCACGTACACGAGGTAGCGCCCGGGCAGCGAAATCTGGCTCGTCAGGCGGGCACCTTTGTGTCCGACTGGGTCCTTGGTCACCTGCACGAGGACCGGATCACCGGACTTCATGGCCAATTCGATGCGTTTCGGTTGACCTTCAAGTCCCGCCGCATCCCAGTTGACTTCACCGGCATACAGCACCGCGTTGCGGCCACGACCGATGTCGACAAACGCCGCTTCCATCGAGGGCAGAACGTTCTGCACGCGGCCGAGGTAGACGTTGCCCACCATCGACGTTGACACAGACCGGTTGACGTAGTGCTCCGCGAGCACACCGTCTTCGAGTACCGCGATCTGCGTGCGCTCAGCCTGTTGCCGCACGACCATGACCCGATCAACACTCTCGCGCCGGGCAAGGAACTCTGCCTCGGTTAAGATCGGCGCCCGTCGGCGACCAGCTTCGCGGCCTTCGCGGCGACGCTGCTTCTTCGCTTCAAGTCGGGTTGAACCCTTGACGCTCGTTACCTGATCGTTAGAGCTACGGCCTTGTCGGACGTGGACGACAGTATTCGGCGGATCGTCGGAATCGGCTCCGCCTGAACCACCAGGGGAACGGCGACGGCGACGGCGACGACTCGATGAGCCTTGACCGTCACCCGAGTCGTCGGAGGCATCGGAATCGGAGTCATCGGAATCTGCGGCTTCGCCATCCTGGGCGTCGCCGTCGGCCGAACCCTCGCCCTCGGCACCTTCACCGGTGCCTGGCTTACGGCGGCGGCGGCCCCCACGACGACGACGGCGCTTCTTGGGCGCACCGTCCTCGTCGACGTCACCGTCGACGTGCCCATCGGCTTCGCCATCGGCCGAGTCGTCACCGTCTTGGTCGTGGTCTAAGGAACCGTTGCTCGGCGAATCCGAATCGGCCGAATCGCTGTTCGGACGTTCCTTCGGTAGTGCCGGAAGCGCAGGGACATCGGGTGGTGGCTGGAAGAGCGGTGGTGGCTGGAAGACGGCTGCAGCAGAAGACGGTGCCGACACTGCCGGAGCACTCTGCACTGCGGGCGGTTCGTCAGCTTCAGGAGTCGGCGCTGCGAACGCGGCTACTAATGGCGGGGGTGACCCTGCCGGTCGCGAGGCTGCCCGCCGCCGACGCTTAGGTGCGGCTACGGCATCGGAACTCGACTCTGCGGCCGGTGACTCGGCCGCGTCGGCAGGTTGATCGTCGACGTGCTGACCGATCTCCAACTGACCGCCAGCGTTCTCGCTGTTCGCTTCGTTGTCGTTCTCGTTCGTGTCGTTCGGTTCATTCTCAAATACTTCGTTGTCGAGCACTAACTGCTCCAGATCCGGCCTTTCGGGTACGCAGAAACTCGAAGGGAATCCCTCGTCGTCGCCGCGCCCGCATGGGGCCTGTCGTGGGCGCTGAGCTCGCACTCAGCGCGAAAGCTTTCGTTGGCATGCACGAGTGGGTGCGATCTGCGCATCCACATGGTGCCGACGATGAACTACACCGGACCCTCGGATAGAAGTGCTATCCGCGCTCTTTCAGTCAGACCCGGCGCGGTCTGGCGCCAGTGGATCGCTGACTGTCCGAGCGTCAGCAGCGAGTCGCCCCTGTGCCAGCCGAGTAACCTGAGGGGGCACCGGCGGCACGAGGTCGGCGACTTGCCGCAGGGCGGCGAGGACGTCGTCGGGTCGAACAGACGGTGTGCCGTGCGTTACGACCACCGTGAGTATCGCACACCCACCCTGCTCAGGTGGTGCTATCGAAACCTCGGCCATTCGGACAGCATTTCGGGCGTCGAACCGGCGAAGGCCTGATTTCATCATGCGTTCGACCTCGACCTGCTCCGCAGCTAGCAGTGCGTCAACGGCCCGCTCGCCATCGGATGGCGCAACATCAGGGAGCACGATCTGCCACACACTGGCTTCAAGTCGACTCGCCAAGTCGCCTTCGCGGACCTCAACGGCGTCCTCAATGTCGAGCCCGGGAGGCATAGCTTCGTTGAGCGCAACCCGGAGTTCATCAACGTCGAATCGTGCGGCCAACCCAATTTCGATGTATTCAGCCTCGCTAGCGACCCCAGTTGGCGCGGCGTTAGCGTACGAGATCTTTGGATGCGGGCGGAATCCGGCGGAATAGGCCATCGGCACCCCAGCTCGCCTCAGCGCACGCTCAAATGCACGCTGGAAGTCGCGGTGGCTCGAAAACCGCAGCCGGCCACGTTTGGCGTACCGCAGCCGGACCTTCATCACCGGCGCCACGTATTCGCGGCCCGGATCGCGGGAAGCGCGGCTCACGTGTTGACGACCGTTAGTGGAAGCAGGTTGCGCCCCGTCGGCCCGACCTGAATCTCGGTGCCAAGTTGATCACAAACGCCACAGTCAAAACACGGCGTCCAGCGGCAGTCGTCAACCTCGGTCTCGTTCAGCGCGTCTTGCCAGTCTTCCCACAGCCAATCACGATCGAGGCCGGAATCGAGGTGATCCCACGGCAGAACCTCGGATTCCTCGCGCTCGCGTGTGGTGTACCAGTCCACGTCAACCGACTCGTCCGCCCACGCGGTCTGCGCAGCGGCCATCCAGGCGTCGAACGAGAAGTGCTCGCTCCAGCCATCAAACCGGGCGCCGTCGCGCCAGACCTGTTCGATGACCGCACCGGTGCGGCGATCCCCACGCGACAGCAAACCTTCGACCACACCGGGGCGGCCATCGTGGTAACGGAAGCCGATTGCCTTACCGACTTCGCGATCGTTGCGGATCGCGTTCCTGAGTTTGGCAAGCCGCTCGTCGGTCTCTTCCCAGCCAAGTTGCGCCGCCCATTGGAACGGCGTGTGCGGCTTGGGAACAAATCCGCCGATCGACACCGTGCAGCGAATGTCTCGGCGACCGGACGCCTCCCGTCCGTTTCGAATGACCTCACGGGCGAGGTCGGCGATCTCCATGACGTCTTCGTCTGTCTCCGTCGGCAACCCGCACATGAAGTAGAGCTTCACCTGCCGCCAGCCGGAGCTATACGCAGCGGTCACAGTGCGGATGAGGTCTTCTTTGCTTACGGTCTTGTTGATGACGCGCCGGATCCGTTCACTGCCACCCTCCGGCGCGAACGTCAAACCCGAACGCCGACCGTTGCGGGTGAGTTCGTTCGCCAACTCGATGTTGAACGCATCCACTCGGGTGGACGGCAAAGACAAGGACGTGTTGGTGCCTTCGTAACGGTCAGCAAGCTGCTTGGCGATCGGCGCGATCTCTGAGTGGTCTGCACTCGACAGGCTCAGCAATCCGACTTCATCGAACCCCGTTGCGGCCAAACCCTGGGCGACGATCTTGCCCACCGTCTCGATCGAACGTTCCCGGACGGGACGGGTAATCATTCCCGCCTGGCAGAACCGGCAACCGCGGGTACAGCCACGGAAGATCTCCACTGAGGACCGTTCATGCACGGTCTCAGCCAACGGCACCAGCGGCGCCTTGGGGTACGGCCATTCGTCAAGGTCCATGACCGTGCGCTTGGCGACTCGCCACGGAGCCTCCGGTCGGTTCGGCACAACGCGGTGGATTCGGCCGTCCGGCAGATAGTCGACGTCGTAGAACGACGGCACGTACACCCCGTCGAGTTCAGCCAACCGAGCGAGCAGCCCGGCGCGTCCGTCCGGTGATCCCTCCGCTTTGAAAGCAGCGATGCAATCGCTGATGTCGACAGCAGCTTGCTCACCGTCGCCGAGGACGGCTGCGTCAATAAAGCGCGAGATTGGTTCCGGGTTGAAGGCAGCGTGCCCACCCGCAACCACGATCGGATTGTCATCGCCGCGATCGCTGGCGTGCAACGGAATCCCAGCAAGGTCAAGCGCGGTGAGCATGTTCGTGTAGCCGAGTTCAGTAGAGAACGACAGTCCGAATACGTCGAAGTCGCCCACGGCACGATGCGCGTCAACCGTGAACTGCGGAACGCGGTGTTCGCGCATCAGCGCCTCAAGGTCTGGCCATACCGCGTAGGTCCGCTCAGCGAGCGTGTCGCCTCGTTCGTTCAACACTTCGTACAGGATCTGCACGCCCTGGTTCGGGAGCCCGACCTCGTACGCGTCCGGGTACATCAGTACCCATCGAACATCAGCGCTGTCCCAGTCTTTGACCGTGGAGTTCAGCTCACCCCCGACGTACTGGACGGGCTTGTTGACCAACGGAAGTAGTCGTTCGAGCTGGTTGAACACGGACTCGCCACCAAAGTGCATCCACCCAGGGTACGTGGCGCGTCTAGTCGTGCGACTTCTAGTCGACCGCGACCGATCTGGCCACTAGCGAGAACGCAGGTGCACGGACTGCAGCAGCCCAATGCCAATCCAGGCAGCGAACATCGATGTGCCGCCATAGGAGACAAAGGGCAACGGAACACCAGTCACCGGCATGATGCCGAGGTTCATGCCGATGTTCTCGAATGCCTGGAACGCGAACCAGGCAACAACACCGGTGGCGACCAACCGACCAAATGGGTCGCGCGCGAGTCGAGCGATCTGGATTCCGCGCCACAGAATGACTCCGACCAAACCAATGATGATCGTCGCGCCGAGCAAGCCGAGTTCTTCCCCTGCAACCGAGAACACGAAGTCGGTCTGCTGGTACGGCACAAACGCGCCTTGGGTTTGGTTTCCGTTGAACAGACCCTGACCGAACAGTCCGCCACCGCCGATCGCGATTCGCGCCTGCGCGGTGTTGTAGCCGATCCCTTGCAAATCCCGCTCAGGGTCAGTAAACGCCAGGAGTCGGTCAAGCTGATATTGGTCCAGAACGCCTAGTGCGATCGCTAACGCTGCTGCGGCAACTGCGCCACCAAGCAGACCCACCACCCAACGCGCGCGTGCATTCGACACCGCAATGATCGCGATGATGATCGTGCCGATCACGAGCACGGTGCCGAGGTCTGGCTGCAGCATGATGAGGGCGACTGGCCCCGCGGCCCACACCAACGACGCCCGCACGTCGGTGTCGGAAGGCCGATCCATGCCGACGTCACGTTCGGCGAGGATCATCGCCATAGCCAGGATCACCACGATCTTGGCGAATTCGCCTGGCTGCAGAGTGAATCCGGCGGGCAACGTGATCCACGCCTTCGCGCCATTGATGGTCACACCCAGCGGGCTAAGGACGACCAGCAGCAACGTAATCACCACGCCGTACACCACTGGGGTGTACGCCCGTAGCGTCCGGTAGTCGACCTTTGTGACGAGCCAGCCCAGCACGACGCCGATGACCAGGTTCAGCAGGTGCCGCGTCAGAAAGTTGTTGGGGTCGGAGTCACTGGCCAACAGCCGGCCGCGCGTCGCCGACCACACCAGGATTGCCCCGATGATTGACAACGCAAGAGCACATCCGATCAGTACCACGTCATAGCGGCGGAAATCCGTCGCATTCGTGCGCACACGGTCAGCAAACTTCGACACACGGCCGCTTGCCGCTGGTCGTCGAGTGACCACAACAACGTTCGGTTGGTTCGGCGGCGCCAATTTGGGATCGTCGGATCCAGATCGCAAGTCGATGATTGTCTGCTCGGCTGCCCGCGCGGCCACTGAATCGACATGGGTGGGCCCGTCGATCCTCACGTTCGTCACGTCACGTTGCCCGATTCGGGGGTCGGTCGGACTCACCGGCTACTCCGACTCGACGACGATGGGCTCGGCGAATTCACAAACCCGCGCGGCACCTCCGCGGGGGGCAATCCGCCTGGCACCGGCGCTTCACCGCCGGCTGGCGGTGGGGTCGTCACGGACGGGGCGACAGGCTGGATTCCTTGCCCCGGCTTGCCGATGCCGTCGCTGGTGACCGTTGGCAATTCCGCATTCGGCTTGCCATCGACAAACACACTCTTGCTCGGGTTAACAGTCGCACCGCTGACGCCGAACAACGCTTCGTAGATTGCGCGCACGCTCGGCCCACAGGTCCCTGCACCGGTTCCGCCTTGGGAAACCATGCATGTGACCGCGTACTTCGGCTTGGTTGCCGGAGCAAACGAGGAGAACCACGACGTCGACACCTTGCCAACAACTTCTCCGGTACCTGTCTTTGACGCGACTGGGATCTGAGCCAACGGGAATCCGCGAAACGCTCCCGATGCCGTGCCCGTCACGGACGTGTCAGCCAGCGCTTGGCGCAGGAACGACAGAGTCGAATCGCTCGCGTCCAGACGACCGAGGCTCCGAGGTGCGTACTCCTGACGAACCTCACCTTCGCGCGTGACCGCAGCCTTGGCCACAGTTGGCGCCAGCAGTTCCCCGCCGTTCGCGATCGCGGCGTACATCGAGTTCACCTGGAGCGGGGTGACGACTGTGTCTCCCTGCCCGATGGAGAAGTTCAACGCGTCACCTGCGCGGTACTTGTCGCCCTCGGCACAGAAGTCCTTGGCGTAGGCCTGCAGCAAGTCGGCGCGGTCCTTCGGCTTCACTTCGGGGTAGCCATCCGCCGCCCGCTTGCAGAAGTCCTCGCGGCGCTCTTCGTATTCGGCCTTCTTCTGTTCGCGGCCAACAACACGACCGGCACTCTCACCAGGCACGTCGATCCCGGTCTTCTTACCAAGCCCAAATGCGAGTGCCATGTTGTACATCGCTTCTGCTGGCGTACCGCTCGGATTGAGGCCGCCATCCTTGAGCCACATCTCATTCGCGAGCTTGTAGTAGACCGTGTCGCACGAGACGGACAGCGCCTTGGCAAAGTCAATCGAGCCGTATGCGCGCGACTCATAGTTCCGGAACAGTTGACCACCGACGTCGTACATCGCCGGGCAGGCGTACTTGTTTGTCGGGCTGTACCCAGCCTTGATTGCCGCCGCGGTCGAGACCACCTTGAATGTCGAGGCGGGCGCGTAGGTGCCTTGCGTCGCGCGGTTGAGGAGCGGGTTCCCCTTCTCCGGGTCCGTCAACGTGTTGTATTCCGACTCCTTGATTCCGCCCACCCAGACCTGCGGGTCGTACGTCGGTGCTGACGCCATCGCCAGGATCCGGCCAGTTTCGACCTCGGAGACGATGATGGTGCCGGAATCCGACGGCTTACCTTGATCGCGCCCCCGCACAAGAGCCTCGAACAATTGGCGTTCTACGAGCGCTTGGAGCTTGGCATCAACACTGGTGACGAGGTTGTCGCCAGCCTGCGCAGCCTCATCCCGCAGCGTCTCGGTGACCTTGCCTGAGCGACTGACCGATACCTGTTGAACGCCGGGTCGTCCGCTGAGCACATCGTTGTAGCTCTGCTCGAGACCGGAGCGGCCAACGCTGGAGTTCGCCAGCGCGACTTGATCCTCTTCGTCAAGTTCGGCGACTTCTTCGCTTGTCATCGGCCCCAAGTAGCCCGCAAGGTGCGCAAAGTTGATGCCGTACGGCTTCGGGTAGGACCGGGTCGGCGTAAGTTCCGTCCGCACTGCACGGAACGCCCCCTCAGCCTCCATGAGCTGCAACCCGACCTCTTGGGGAACGTCCTCGGCAACGATCACTGGCCGTTCTCGCGGACCGTTCCAGCACAGTGGCTGCTTGGGCGCACCAGGCGTGCCGCAAGGCTTCATGCGGTCAACGAGGGCTGCGTACGTCGTCCCCAACTTGTTAGCAAGCTCAGTGAGTACGGCCTTGCCGTCGTCGCCTTGCCGAGCGAGTTCGGCACGATCAACCGTGACGGACAATCCCGATCGGTTCGCAACCATCGGGCGTCCGGCTTGGTCGAGGATCAGCCCTCGCTGAGCCGGAACGATTACCTCACGAACGCTGTTGGAGGTTCCAGCAGTCCGATATTGCGCGCTATCGCCGAGTTGCATCCAAGCGACTCTGAGAAAAAGGGTGCCAATCAATGAGATCACCAGCACTTGCAACACGATGATGCGAGCGTCGCGGCGGCGAACCCTCGCCACCGGGGCATCGGCTCCGTCGTGGTTCATGCGAACCGCCCCTCATCGCCCGCACCGCGGTACAACAACCCAATCGCCGGAATCATCACGAACGCCAGCAGTGCGCTGTAGACGAATTGAGTCACCACAAACAGCGGCACGACGGACCACGTCACCTCGGGTTGCCCGAGGAGTGTCCCGAGAATTGCCTGACCCAGAACGACCGCGGCCGAGACTCCACCGACGAGCAGCACCGCCGCAAACTCAGGACGACCTGCCTCAAACTGCGCGTGGCCAATCGCGAAGCCTGCGAGCGCATAGATCGCCGCGGTTTGCCCGAGTGATCCCGCCGCGGGGGGCGCAATGTCGACCAAGACTCCGGCAGAGAAGCCAACCACTGTTCCCACCAGCGGTCCGGCGGCGAGCGCAATCACGAGCACAGCGACCAAGAGCATGTCTGGAGTAGCACCGGGCAATCCGAGCCGAGCGAGGATCGCACTCTGAATGACAAGCGCGGAACCGAGTGCAGCAATGATGAGCAGGACCCGAGGGAACGTCAGTCGCAACATCGGATCACCGCCTCGGTTCTGCGGCCGCGCCGGTTGGATTGGCTGGGGTGCTCGGATTGACCGAACCTCCGGGGCTGACCGGCGTGCGTGATTGTGTGCGCGCTGGGTTCATCACCACACCGACAATGTCGAGCGCTCCCATGCGCGCCGCGGGCGAGACAATTGCTTCTCGGTCTGCCTGCCCCGGTTCGCCCCTCATGCCGATGACAGTCCCAAGGGGAAGTCCAGCGACGTATGGCTTTCCTTCGGGCGAACCGAAGGTCACGAGTTGGTCACCCTCTTTGACAGGCGAGGTCGGATCAAGGAGCCGCAGGATGCTCTCGCCAGGGCGACCGGTCCCCTGCAACGCTCCCGCGTCACCGGAATTCACCAAACGCGCGCCGACAACGGAATCGTCATCTGTGACGAGTTGAACCGTCGCTGTCGTCGGTCCAGCGGCAATGATCTTTCCGACGAGCCCGTTGCCGTTGAGAACGCTCATGTCCGGGCTGAGTCCATCGTTACTTCCGGCATCAATGGTGACGGTCCCGCTGAACGTTTGCGCCGAGCCATACGCGACAACGCGGGCCGGAATAACGGAGAACCCGCTAGCGCCCGCAGTCTTGAGCATCGCTTCGAGTTGTGCCGCGGATCGTGCGATGTCGGATTGGGTTTGATTCGATCCCGTCGCCGCTGCCAAATCCTGCGCCGCGATCTCGCTACGAGCGCCAACGTCACCGAAGCTCGTTACCGAAGATGCGACGCTGACGAAAGGAGCGGCCGCAGCTGCGACTGCCGTCTGCACGGGACCGAACACCGTTGCCGCGAGGCCTCGGACGCCACCGATCGCGCTGCTGCCACGGACATCAAGAAGTACCAACGTGATCGACGCGAGCAGCAGCACCCCGAGCACTGCGCGTGCCCTGGTCGCCTCACGCATCTGACGTGGCCTTCATGAAATCGATCCCCCTGATCGAAAGTCCTACTGCGGTCTCGCGGTCGTGCGGTCTTCTTGCCGTGCGGTCATGCTGGCTAATAGCGGGATTCGGCGAGCAAAACCGGCTTAAGTGCCTCGAAGTCCTCGACGCAACGGCCTGTCCCCAAGGCCACGCAGTCAGTTGGATCTTCTGCCACTCGCACCGGCATTCCCGTCTCGTGTCGGATTCGCTCGTCTAGTCCACGCAACAATGCTCCCCCGCCGGTGAGCACAATCCCGGCATCCATGACGTCGCCGGCGAGTTCCGGGGGCGTTCGATCGAGGGTTGTTCGGATTGCGTCAACAATCGCCGTAACGGGTTCACTCAGGGCACGCCGGACTTCGTCGGAAGTCAAGACGACGGTCCTTGGCAAGCCGCTGATCAGGTCACGGCCACGCACCTGGGCCTGCGGCTCATCGCGCGTGGGAAACGCAGACCCCAGCCGGATTTTGATGTCCTCTGCGGTGCGCTCGCCAAGGAGGAGCGAGTACTCCTTCTTCACGTGGTAGATGATCGCTTCGTCGAGGCGATCCCCGCCGATACGCGCCGAGATGCTCGTCACGATGCCGCCCAGGCTGATCACCGCAACCTCAGTTGTGCCGCCGCCGATGTCGACCACCATCGAACCCTCGGCGTCGTGCACAGGCAACCCCGCACCAATCGCGGCGGCCATCGGCTCCTCGATCACGAAGACCCGACGCGCTCCGGCCGCATACCCGGCGTCCTTGACGGCCCGCTGTTCGACTGACGTGATCCCGCTCGGCACACAGATCACCAGACGTGGCTTGGCAAGCGTGCGTCGGCCGTGAACCTTCTGAATGAAGTAGCGCAGCATCCGCTCGGTGGTCTCGAAGTCCGCAACGACGCCGTCCTTGAGTGGCCGGACTGCAACAATTCCGTCTGGCGTGCGGCCCAACATCTGCTTCGCCGCCGTGCCGACGGCGACGATCGCCCCGGTCCGCTGGTCTAGGGCCACGACGCTTGGTTCGTCGAGCACCACGCCTTTGCCCCGCACATAGACGAGGGTGTTCGCCGTCCCGAGGTCAACAGCCATGTCGCGACCGAGCGCGGACAATGCGCCCGAAACCGACAGCAAACCGCCGACCGATTCGCTGAACGACGCGCGCTGCGGTTTGGAGGTTGATCGGGTCCGCGACCGAGAGCGACCGCTAGACCGGCTGTCGGAGCGCCGCGGAGCGGCCTGTTCGTCCGCACCTGATTCCACCACTGAGATCCGATCCGGCGGGACAGAAGTCCCCTGCCGGTTCGGTACCGAGGAATCAGGCTGATATGACGGCGCCATGGGGCAGACGCGTGACCTTCCGGGTTAGTGCTAGCCGAACATGTGCCGACCTGGCGAAAGCTGGTGGGAAGGTCACCACCATACGTTGAATCAGACCAATTCTGGGAAGAACAGGCCGATCTCTCGCTCGGCAGATTCGGGTGAATCTGAACCGTGCGACACGTTCTCGCTCATTTCGGTCGCGAAGTCCCCGCGAATGGTGCCTGGATCAGCAACCTTCGGGTCCGTGGCACCCATCATCGTGCGCCAAGCACCAATGACACCCGGGCCTTCAGCGACGGCAGCGACGAGCGGTCCGGAGGTGATGAACTCGACCAAATCGGCAAAAAACGGCTTTCCAGCGTGCTCGCCGTAGTGCTGCTCGGCCAACTCGGTCGAGATCGTGCGCTGCTCAAGCGCAACGAAGCGGTAGCCGCGGCGCTCGAGTCGAGCAAGCACCTCGCCAGTCAATCCACGGGCAACGCCGTCTGGCTTGACCAAAATCAGTGTGCGTTCACTCATGAGCTCTCCTTGATGTCAGTACAGGTTGAATGTCAGTACAGGTCGGTTGGGGCTGGTCCAAAGTGCTGATATGACGACCGGTATTGGATCGGTTTCCTGCTCACGTCCACGCCGATTCGACAGCCCACATCTCGCCGGACAGGCTACGTGGCGCTGTCTTGCGCCTGGCGAGCAGCCTTGATGGCATCCCCCTGGCGCCCAACCCGGATCGCGTAGAACCACATGATCGCGAACGCGACCCCAAGGAAGAACATCGTCGGAACGACAAAACCGGTGGCGATGATGATGAACTGCAGCACCCATCCGGCGGTCAGACCCCATGTCCGCTTCTGACTTCCCGCTACAAACAGGCAGGCGACCATCAATGCGCCGCCAGTGGCGATTCCGACGGGCGCAGCCACACCTTGAACCACGATGGCGACCGGAATCGCGAGTAAGACGATGATCGATTCGAAGGTCAGCACCGCTGCGCAGAGTGTTCTCATCGTTGCCTCGCGCCGCCCTCTTCGTCATCGCCATCGTCATCGTCTTCGTCGTCTTCTATGCCGTCGCGGTAACCCCGCGGCAGGTCGTCGTCGAGGTCGCCGAGGCGGTCCCCTAGCGCGTTGCTGACGACGTCACCTTCGTCGTCTTCGTCAGGCAGGAGGTCGAAGGTGAGTTCGCGAGCGTCGTCGGGCACCCGCAATTTCCGGGGCTTCATCATCCGGCGCACATCAGCGGCAGTTATGACCGAACCGAGCGCAACGACCGCCGCTGAACCCCACTCAGCGACGTCGTCAACGAGCCCAACAGCGACCTCGATTGCTTCGGCGAGATTTGGCGTGGCGAATACACGGTCTTCCCCAAAGACATCGAGCGCAAGTTGCGCAATGTCATCAGTCGCCATGCTGCGCGGTGATGAGTTGCGGGTCACGACGATCGAATCAAACCCTGGCTCAAGCGCGGTCAGGATTCCGCGGGCATCCTTGCCGTCGAGAACGGCGACCACTGCCACAAGCTTGCTGAAGTCGAATGACTCAGCAAGTGCGGTAGTGACGGCGCGGGCACCATGCGGATTGTGAGCCGAGTCGATGATGACAGTCGGACTCGTGCGAACCCGTTCGAGGCGCCCAGGCGACGTCGCCGAGCCGAAGCCACCGCGCACGACGTCGGGGTCGAGTTTGCTGTTCGGGTTGGAATCGAAGAACAACTCGACGGCAGCAAGCGCAAGTGCGGCATTTGCTGACTGGTGTTCGCCGTGCAACGGGAGGTACAGGTCGTCGTATTCCCCACCAAGGCCTTGGACCGTCAGCATTTGACCGCCAACTGCGAGTGAGCGATTCACAACCGCGAACTCGACTCCTTCCCGGACCGGGATGATGCCCAACTCAGCACAGCGAGCCATCAGAACAGCCGCAGCTTCTGGCTCCTGCCGCGCAAATGCCGCGAGGCTGCCTTGTTTGATGATGCCGGCTTTCTCGGTCGCGATCTCGGTCAAGGAGTCACCGAGGTAGTCGGTGTGATCGAGCCCAATAGGAGTGACCACCACTACTGCTGGTTCCACAACGTTCGTCGCGTCCCAGGCTCCACCCATGCCACATTCGATGATCATGACGTCAACCGGCGCGTCGGCAAAACACGCGAAAGCGAGCGCGGTGATGGCCTCGAACATCGTCACTGGCGGCCCATTGACTGCCTCTGCCTGCTCATCCAACAACGTGAGGAGCGGGGCAATGTCGCTGTAGGTCTCGGCGAAACGCTCTGGAGATACAGGTTCTCCGTCGATCTGCACTCGCTCGGTGATCGACTCAAGCGACGGGCTGGTGAACAGCCCAGTCTTGAGCCCGTGCTCGCGCATTAACGACTCGATGATCCGCGCCGTGCTGGTCTTGCCGTTGGTCCCAGCAATGTGAATCACCGGTGCACTGAGCTGTGGTTCACCGAGCAAAGACATGAGGGCAGAAATCCTGCCGAGGTCAGGTGCAACCTTGTTCTCCGGCCAACGTGCGAGCAGTTCAGACTCGGCGCGAGCGAAGTCAACGCGAGTGTCATCAGAGCCGGGCATGTGCCTCAGTCTAGGCACCACGCTGCGCACCTTCTGGCGGGTTCCTAGACTGACCCAATGACCTCGGAGCATCTCGCGTCTTCACGCATGCCAGAAAAGCCCACCCTCGATGGCATTGAGACCAAGTGGGCGCAGGTCTGGAATGACCAACAGACCTACACGTTCGACCGCACGAAGTCTCGCGATGAGGTCTACTCGATCGACACCCCGCCGCCCACGGTGAGCGGCTCACTGCACGTCGGTCACGTGTTCAGCTACACCCACACTGACTGCATTGCGCGGTATCAACGAATGCAGGGCAAGGCGGTCTTCTACCCGATGGGCTGGGATGACAACGGCCTGCCGACCGAACGCCGCGTGCAGAACTACTTCGGCGTGCGCTGCGATCCGTCGCTGCCGTACGACGCCGACTTCACCCCACCGGAGAAGCCAGGCAAGGACCAGATCGCTATCTCACGCCGCAACTTCATCGAACTGTGTGAAGAATTGACTGTTGAAGATGAGAAGGCGTTCGAAGATCTGTGGCGCCAACTTGGACTCTCCGTGGACTGGTCCAACACCTACCAAACGATCGACAGCTCCGCGCGCGCCGCGTCACAGAAGGCGTTCTTGCGCAACCTCGCCCGTGACGAGGCCTACCAGGCCGAAGCGCCGACCCTGTGGGATGTGACCTTCCGAACCGCGGTGGCGCAGGCTGAACTCGAGGATCGCGAACGCCCGGGTGCCTACCACCGAATCGGGTTCAAGCGTCCCGATGGCGCGGACCCGATCTACATCGAGACCACTCGACCGGAACTCCTAGCTGCCTGCGTCGCGCTCGTCGCGCACCCTGATGACGAGCGATACCAGCCGTTGTTCGGCACCAACGTGACGTCACCGGTGTTCAACGTGGAAGTGCCCGTGCTGGCTCACCGACTTGCGGACCCAGAAAAGGGCTCCGGCATCGCGATGATCTGCACCTTCGGCGACACGACGGACGTCACCTGGTGGCGTGAGTTGGATCTGCCAACGCGGCCGATCTTGGGTTGGGACGGCCGGATCATTCGCGAGACGCCGCCGTGGATCGTGGACGATTCCGCTCGCGCTGCGTACGAAGCGCTCGCCGGAGCAACGGTGTTCACCGCGAAGGAGCGCATGGTCGGGCTGCTGACTGAGTCGGGCGACCTCGTGGGTGAACCCAAGACCATCAGCCATCCGGTGAAGTTCTTCGAAAAGGGCGACAAGCCACTGGAGATCGTGACGACCCGGCAGTGGTACCTGCGCAACGGCGGCCGCGATCTGGCGCTGCGCGAGAAGTTGCTTGCCCGGGGCGCGGAACTCGACTGGCATCCGCCGCACATGCAGGTCCGCTACAACAACTGGGTTGAGGGCCTCAACGGTGACTGGCTCGTGTCGCGTCAGCGATTCTTCGGAGTTCCGATTCCGGTCTGGTACCCGCTGAACGAGGACGGAGAACCGGTTTACGACTCCCCCATCGTCCCGAGCGAAGACATCCTGCCGGTTGACCCTTCCGCCGAAGCGCCCGTCGGGTTCGATGAATCGCAGCGCGGCAAGCCCGGCGGCTTCATGGGTGATCCCGACATCATGGACACCTGGGCTACGTCGTCACTGACACCGCAGATCGCGGGCGGCTGGGAGCGCGATCCCGATCTGTGGTCGCGGGTCTTCCCGATGGACTTGCGCCCACAGGCCCACGAGATCATTCGCACCTGGTTGTTCTCGACGGTCGTGCGCGCCCACCTCGAAGACAACGAACTCCCGTGGAAGCACGCCGCGATCAGCGGGTGGATCCTGGACCCTGACCGCAAGAAGATGAGTAAGTCCAAGGGCAACGTCGTCACGCCCGCTGACTTGCTCGACGAGTACGGCTCAGATGCCGTGCGCTATTGGGCAGCGTCGGGGCGCCCTGGCACCGACACCGCGTACGACGTGGGACAGATGAAGATCGGTCGCCGATTGTCGATCAAGATTCTCAACGCTTCGAAGTTCGCGCTGATGCTCGGCGCGGAACGCGACGATGCGGCGATCACTGACCCGGTTGACAAGGCACTGCTTGCCGGGCTTCGACAGGTTGTCGAGGATGCAACGCGCGCCTTTGAGGGTTACAACTACACGCGCGCCCTCGAAGTCACCGAGACCTTCTTCTGGTCATTCTGTGATGACTACATCGAGCTCATCAAGGAGCGCGCACACGGCGCTCGCGGACCGGAAGCCGCGGCGTCGGCAAAGGCAACCTTGGCACTTGCGCTTTCGGTGCAGCTGCGCCTGTTCGCTCCGTTCCTGCCATTCGTGACGGAGGAAGTGTGGTCGTGGTGGCAAGAGGGCTTGGTGCACACCAGCGCCTGGCCCACGACCGATGAACTCGCAGCTGCACACGACGGTGACGCAACGGTGCTCACTGATGCCGGAATTGTCTTGTCGAAGATCCGCAAGGCGAAGTCCGAGGCGAAGGTCTCCATGCGGACGCCTGTGGAGACCACTGTGGTTACCGGGCCGAGTTCGGCAACCGATCGGATCCAACTTGCGGCTGGTGACCTCAAGGCGGCCGGTTCGGTGGCCGAGTTGACGATCACGCCATCAGAAGCTGACTCGATAGACGTTGCTGTCGTCCTGGAAGCAACACCTTAGGCACTGGGTTGGGGTAGACCCCTTCAGTGAGTTCGGGTGGCAAACCCCGCAGGTTTGCGGCAGGGTCAAGTGTCATGACTGCAGACCAATCAGCTGACCTGACGGCCGAAGAACTCGCACATATCGATCCGGCTGAAGCCGCTGTTGCACTAGATCTGCTTCTCACTGAAGCAGCGCTCGGCGTGGGCTACCACTTCCGCCCACGAACGGCGACGGTTCGAATGGGCGCAAAGCTTGCAACCAAGCCCCAGGCCGTGGCCAAACGAAGCGCTGAACTCGCAGCTGAACTCACCCGTGTCGCGCTCGGCAAGTCCGATGCAGTACCGGAACGTGGCGACCGCCGGTTCGCCGCCGAAGCTTGGCAAGAGAACCCTGTGCTCAAGCGTGTCCTGCAGAGCTACCTCGCCGCAGGTAAGACCGCCGCCGATCTCCTCGAGGATGCCGAACTCAGCTACGACGACCACGAGCGTGCCGAGTTCTTGATTCGTAACGTCAACGACGCACTTGCCCCCAGCAACTCACCACTGTTGAACCCGGATGCCGTTAGCGCAGCGAAGAAGACCAAGGGCAAGAGCCTTGCGCGCGGAGCCAAGTCCTTCGCCAAGGATATGAAGCGCGCGCCTCGCACACCTTCGATGATCTCCGAGGACGCTTTTGAGGTCGGAAAGAACCTCGCAATCACGCCTGGTTCCGTTGTGCAGCGAACCGAAATGTACGAGCTGATTCAGTACCAGCCGTCGACGAAGACCGTGTACCGGCGACCAATGCTGGTCATCCCGCCAATGATCAACAAGTTCTACGCGGTAGACCTTGCACCAGGGCGCAGCCTCGTTGAGTACCTCGTAGGC
>CAUJEJ010000052.1 GCA_963169255.1 Actinomycetota bacterium
TGAGGCAAGGAGGGCACTGAGGTCGTATCCCGCGCGCGCGAATCGATGCTCATGCGGCGGGAATCCATCCGAGCGCACAAGTTCGGATCCACGCGTTTCAAAGATCGGGGAGAGTTCAATGACACCCTCCTCGACTCGGCCGGACAACGCGGCCACCTCGTTGACTCGGCGCTTGCCTGCGGCCGTCGTCTCAAGGTGGACCACGAGGTCCACACATCCAGCCACAGTCGGGACCACGAAGTCTGCGGAAATGTTGCTGCCCGCAAGCAGGGGCAACGTGCAGAGTTTGGTGATGGCTTCCCGTGCTGAATTAGCGTGTAGCGATGTCATCGCGGGCATGCCGGAGTTCATCGCAACGAGCAGGTCCAGCGCTTCCTGCTGACGCACTTCGCCCACGATTAGGCGGGTCGGCCGCATGCGCAATGCCTCGCGAACGAGGTCTCGAAGCGTGACCTCACCGGTGCCCTCCAGACCCATCTGCCGCGTTTGCATCGCGACCCAGTCAGGGTGATCGGCAAGCTGAAGTTCGAACGTTTCCTCACATGTGATCACCCGTTCACGAGCAGGCACGGCACCGAGAAGGGAATTTAAGAATGTCGTCTTCCCCGCCTGGGTGCCACCCGCGACCAGCACGTTCAATCCGGAGACCACCGCCGCGGATAGAAGCGTCGCAAGTTGGGCCGGCATCGACCCGAGCCGCACCAAGTCGTTGAGTTCGCGAGCTGCCACCACATGCTTGCGCAAGTTCACAGCCCAGTGGCGTCGGGTGATGTCGGGAATCGCGACGTGCAGCCGACTGCCATCGGGCAGCGCAGCGTCGACAAAAGGCGAGCTGAGATCCAGGCGTCGACCCGACGTACTCAACATCCGTTCCACTAGGTCGTGGACCGCAGTTTCCGACAACACCGTCGGCGTCAGCTCGCTGCGCCCGTTGCGGGCAACGAAGACGCGACTTGGATCGTTGATCCAAATCTCCTCAACACTCGGATCATCGAGATACCGCTGCAACGGCCCGTAACCCGCGACAGCATCGGTGACCGAGGCCACGAGACCATCACGCGCTGGCGGTGCACCACTGACCCCGGCCGTGCCGTCCGCACACGCAATCAGGAAGTCATCGACGACTTGATCGACCAGCGTGCGGACGGCATCAACCTCGGTAAGCGGATCGACAGCTCGCTCACGCAACAGCGTTCGCGCCAGCGACGAGACATGCTCGACTGCTTCCACTTCTCCCCCAGGAAATTGCGGGTCCCCCTGACACATCGGATGCGTCACCCCGCGATGCTCAACCAACGAACGGCCACACGGAAGATCGTTGATCTTGCGAGCGAGAAGGTAGGCAAGTCACGCCAAAGGGGTCAACCAGCGCGGGTGATCCCAGCGCGAACCCAGGAAGCAGAGGCATCGCGACAATCGGCTTGAATATCTACTAGCAGTACGTGATCAACCACAATCCGTAGATCAAAGTTGTGGAATGCCCGATTTGTCGACATTGCTGGGAGATGAAAGATCACCGGAATGAGTCAAGGTGAATACGAACCGTGGTCTCACATCGTGGACTCGGGCGCGTTTGCCCCTGAACCCTGCTGCACCAACGTCCGCAACACCCGCAACGCCACCGACAACGTCGCAAGGTCGTAGTGGCCGACCTCGTCGATCTCGCTCAGGGTCGCCCGGGCACGTTGCTGGCCTTCCCAGTTGCGCTCTTCCCAATCGGCGATCCGACTCTCGGCGACGTCTTCACCTGACGTCGACTTGAGTACCTTGCTCGTCAATCCAGCAAGCACCGAATACAGGTCTGAACGCAGTGCCGCGCGGGCGAGGTTGGCCCAGCGATCACTGCGTTCCAGCGCTGAAATGTGGTTGAGCAACGCGTCAATTCCATAGTGCTCCGAGACCGCGAAGTACAACTCAGCAACTACTTCAGGCTCGGCGTCATTGCGGCGCGCGATGTCGTCAATGTCGAGCAGGCTGAACCGGTCAAGGGCGACTGCTGCCTCTTGCGCGAGTTCCTTCGGCGCACCAAGCGACATGAAGTACTCGGACTTTTCGATGAACCGACCGCGCGCGGAACCCACCAACATCCGGTCCGACACCGACGCGAGTCGCTCCACCGTGGCACCAAAGCGTGCAACTTCACCAGCCACATCAACTGTTCCACCACGAAGCGCGAGCACCCACCGCGTCGCACGATCAAGGAGTCTGCGCACCTCAAGGTGCAGCGCGGACTGGGCCGATGTTGAGATCTTCCCGTCCAGCGCTGAGATCTGCCGCCAGATTGACCGCAGGCCAAAGACCTCCCGTGCGACGGTGTACGCCCGTGCAACCTCCACAGGTGAGGCGCCGGTCTCTTCGATCGCGCGGTGGACAAACGTGATACCACCACAGTCGACCATATCGTTGGCCACGAGCGTCGAGATGATCTGCGACCGCAGTGGATGACGGCTGATCCAGTCGCCGAACTGATCAACAAGCGCCTGCGGGAAGTAGTCGCGGATGACAGCGTCAAACCACTCTTCCGATGACAAACCTGACGTGCTCAGGTCCGTCGTTAGTGCAATCTTCACATAGGACAGCAAGACGGAGAGTTCCGGCGAGCTAAGGCCTGTGTGGGAATCGATTCGCTCCTGAATCTCGGCGTCACTCGGCAGCACTTCAAGTCGGCGATCGAGTAGCCCGCGTGCTTCAAGCGATTGAATTAGACGCTGATGGACCGGCAGCAGGTCCGCGGACTGCGCACGCGCGTAGCCGAGTACCTGATTCTGCGCATAGTTGTCGGCGAGCACATGTTCGGAGACATCGGACGTCATCGCTTCGAGCAAATCATTGCGCTGCTTGATCGTCAGGTCTGAGTCTGCGACCACCATGTCAAGCAAGATCTTGATGTTGACCTCATGGTCCGAGCAATCCACGCCCGCGGAGTTGTCGATGGCGTCGGTGTTCAGTTGAACGCCATTGCGGGCAGCCTCGATCCGGCCAGCCTGAGTCAGCCCGAGGTTCCCGCCCTCGCCGACGACCCGGCAACGCAACTCACCTCCATTGACCCGGACGGCGTCATTCGCCTTGTCTCCGACTTCGGAGTTCGACTCGGTTTCGGCCTTGACATAGGTGCCGATACCGCCGTTCCACAACAGATCCACCGGCGCCAGCAGCGTTGCCTGCACGACCTCGCTCGGCGTCAGCGCAGTCACGTTCGGCGGCAACCCCAGGCGCACGCGAACCTGGTCACTGATCGGAATCGTCTTGAGTGTGCGCGGATAGACACCGCCACCGGGACTAATCAGCGCGGCGTCGTAGTCGGCCCACGAGGAACGGTCGAGTTCAGACAACCGAACGCGTTCAGCGAACGAGGTCGCGGGGTCGGGGTCGGGGTCCAAGAACACGTGTCGGTGGTCGAACGCGGCGACTAACCTGATCGACTCACTGAGCAACATGCCGTTGCCGAATACGTCCCCGCTCATGTCGCCAACGCCAACCACCGTCACCGGATCGGTGGCAACGTCGATGTCGTCTTCGCGGAAGTGGCGCTTCACTGATTCCCATGCGCCGCGGGCGGTGATGCCCATCTCCTTGTGGTCATAGCCATGTGACCCACCCGATGCGAATGCGTCCCCTAGCCAGAAGCCGCGATCGACGGCGATCTCGTTTGCAATGTCGGAGAACGCGGCCGTTCCCTTATCCGCGGCGACGACCAGATAGGGATCATCTCCGTCGAGGCGCACGGTGTCCGGCGGAGGCACGATCGCCCCAGCCACTCGGTTGTCCGTGAGCTGAAGAAGCGCTGTGATGAACTCGCGATAGCAGGCGATGCCATCTTCTAGCCAGAGCGCCCGGTCACTCGGATCGCGAGGTTCCTTGACGATGAAGCCACCCTTCGCACCGACCGGAATGATCACTGCGTTCTTGACCATCTGCGCTTTCACCAAGCCGAGAATCTCCGTGCGCATGTCTTCTGGTCGGTCACTCCAACGTAGGCCGCCCCGAGCAACCGCACCGAACCGCAGATGAACGCCAGAGATACGCGGGGAACTCACCCAGATTTCGTAGGCCGGAACTGGCGCAGGAACACCTGGAATTTCACTCGGCGCCAACTTGAGTGCAAGCGTGGGGCGCGGTGAGCCGTCAGGCTCTGTTTGGAATGCGTTGGTCCTCAGCGTCGCCAATACGATGGCGTGCAGCTGCCGAAGGATGCGGTCCGCGTCAAGGCTCGCAACATTGTCGATAGCAGCACTGATCGCCGCATCAAGCGCCGCGGCAGCTGCTTCACGATCGGACGGTTCAAGCTTTGGATCGAGGCGGGCTTCAAAGAGCCGAACAAGGAGTTCCGTGATCGACCCGTTCGCCAGAATCATCCGCTCGCTGTACTGATATGAGTACGGAGAGCCGAGTTGACCGGCGTATTGCAACCAGGCGCGTACCCACGCGACCTCCCGCCACGTCAGCGCCGTCGTGCTGACCAAAGCGTTCAGTCCATCTACCTCAGCTTGACCGCGCCAAGCCGACAAGAACGCCTCACAGAAGCGCTTCGCCGCATCGTCATGAGCGACGTCTTCAGGCGCTCTTGGCAGCCTGAGCGCGACGTCGTACACCCAGGCGATTGGTGAACCCTCGTCCCCGATCGCGTAGGGCCGTTCTTCCAACACATCTGCCCCGAGGCTGGCGAAGATCGGTAGCAACTCGAAGAGGACGACGGGTTCTTCACGCCGGCATAACGTGAAGCGATGCACACCCTCGGGCGCACCCAAGTTCTCGTGCAGCTTGACCGCACTTGCCCCGGGAACCGCCAATGCCGACAGGCGGTCGATGTCGGCCACGGCCGCTCTGGCCGGCACGTCTTCCTTATATGCCTGTGGCATAGCCGACCCGTATTCGCGAAAGAGGTCGGTCCCACGCTCTTCACCGAAGCTGTGGATCAGCGCCTGCAGGAAGTCGTCGTCCCACGTCCTGGTCGCGGCGGCGATGCGAGCACGCAACTCAGAGGCGTCGACATGAGGAATGACCGCCCCAGCCCGCATCCGCACGACGAAGTGCAAACGAGCAAGGATCGAATCTGAAACTCGGGCAACGTAGTCGATTTGCTGAGATCCGTATGTCTCCGCAAGGATCTTCATGATTCCTTGGCGGACATGAGTGGTGTATCGGTCGCGTGGCAGGTAGACGAGCACCGAAACGAACCGGCCGTAGTCATCTTCGCGAGTGAACGTCCGCGTCTGCCGCCGTTCACCAATCGCCAAAACCTGACGGGCAAGGTCGATCAGCTGCTGAGGCGAAACTTGGAACAACTCGTCGCGCGGGAAGGTCTCGCAGAAGTTCAACAGGTCACGCGCCGAATGTGAACTCGTGGGGAAATTGCTCAACTGTTGCGCGCGATCGATCGTCTGGCGAATCACTGGGACCGCGGTCGCTGAGTCCGCGTACGTTGCAGCCGCGAGGAGCCCGAGGAATCGCATTTCGCCGATCACATTGCCCTCGGCGTCAAACCGCTTGACCCCGACATAGTCGAGGTAGGCAGGCCGGTGCACCGTTGAGCGTCGATTCGCTTTGGTGACGACGAGGAGGCGAGGTTCGCGAGCCTTGGCACGAACCTGGTCAGGCAGGTGCGAGAAGGACTTGCGCGTCGGAATATCGCTGCGCAGAATTCCAAGCCCAGTCTCCGGTCGCGACACGAGGACGTCAGAACCGTCGTCATCGACCAACAGGTCGTACTCGCGATAACCCAGGAACGTGAAGTGGTTATCCGCAAGCCACGCCAACAGTTCGGCACCCTCAGCCACATCGTCTGGGTCGAGGCCAACCGGTGGAGACTCGAGGAGTTCGGCACTCAACAGCGCAGCGCGATCACGCATAGCTGGCCAATCCTGAACCGCTGCGCGCCCGTCTTCGAGCACTGAACGCAGCGTTCTCTCGAGGTGCTCGATGACGTCCGTCTGAGACTCACGGTCAATTTCGATGTGTACCCACGACTGCGGACCAGTCTCACGCGTGATGATCGGGTGCAGCACCATGCTGATCGTGCGGTCGGCACCATTCAAAGCTGCGGAAACCGAGTCAACAATGAACGGTCTGTCCTCGGTGACAATCTGAACAACGGTGTGCTCGCAACCCCACCCGTCGTCGGCGACGGTCGGGGTGAAGATACGAACCGCAGGTACTCCAAGCTCCCGATGTGCCGCGATGGCGCGCATGCTGAGCACCGCCCCGACGAGGTCGGTGGGCTCGCGGCCGACGAGGTCATCAGCCGCGCCATTCGCGTAAAAGTGGGCCACACTCACAGCAAGATCGGGCGTCGCAGCAAGCAACGGCGTGACCGCGGGGTCAGCTAGTGCGTCAGCGATCAGCTTGGCAACAACAGGATCGGCAATCTCTGGAGCATCCACATTGCCAGGCTAGTCCGATCCACACGGCGACGCCGTGGAGCGCGGTGTCGATTCACCCTTGGCGCGCTCCACCAAGCCAGAGGCGCCAGCGATCCGGCATGCTGTGGGGCGAATCGTTGACCGATGAACGGAGCTCCGCGTGTCCAAGAAGATCTCTGGCGAACTGCGCTTTGATGCAGAACCCGCCCGCGTGTACGCAATGGTGAGCGATCAGGCTTACGTCCAGGACAAGAACGAGCGGACCGGCGGCGAGAACGTTGAGGCAGCGGTAACAGACAACGGCGCCGACGGTTGCGTCATCGTCGTCAGCCGTGACCTCCCTGCCGAGATTCCCTCCTTCGCCAAGAAGTTCGTCGGCGAGCAGATCTCGACAACCCAGACAGACAACTGGGGACCAGCGGATCCCAGCGGCAACTACGCGGCAAAGTTCCACGTCGACTTCGGGCAGGCCCCAATGGTCATCGACGGCACCATGTCGATCACTGCGGAGGGCACTGGCACGGTGCTGCGCGTTGAGGCTGAGGTCAAGGCATCCGTTCCTTTTGTCGGCGGAAAACTCGAGGGCGTCGCCGCCGAGCAGTTCGACCGGGCAGTGAAGAAGGAACAAGAAATCGGAAGCGAGTGGCTGTCCCGCTAGCTGCGGATGGCGGCCTGCGTATCGACTGACCACACCAAATCCCTTGGCGTTGGGCGTGGTTGTTGCCCCTGCGTGGGCAGGGGTGTGCCACGACGCGGGGCGGTGCGGTCAGGTTTGTCTGGTGAGGTTGAGGTCGACTCGGGCTCGCCCGTCAGCCCCGATCGACACCTGGTGTTTATCGGCGTGGACCGCGTGGTGATGCGCCGAACACAACAACGCCGCATTATCTAGCGATGTCGTCCCGCCATCGATCCAATGTTTGATGTGGTGAGCGTGAGTCCACGAAGCTGGTTTCCCACAAAACGGGAACACACACCCGCCATCACGTATCTCCAACGCCTTACGCAAATACGCGGGGAACACTCGTTCTGACCGGCCCACATCCAACGCCAAACTCGCTTTATCAACCACGACCCGGCGAATCTTGCAGTCACACGTCATCAAGCGGGCCTTGCGCGGTGACACCGCGAACTCTCCCGGCCCGTTCGACGGGCCCACCGTGGCTGACTGGCCAGGGATCAACCGGTCCGGGCTGATCTGCGGGCGCCACCCCGCCCGCCCAGTGCGACGATTCACCTCCACCTGCTCGGCCAAATTCTGGTCGAACTGGTCCAGCAGTGACGCCAGGTCCGCGCCGTCACAACACGGCTTCTCCAACCGCTCCAATGACACCGTCATCGCGACCGCCGCGACCGCACCCCCGGCCTTCGGTAGCCCACCAGTTGTGAGCAACCGGTCCAACAACACTTCGAATGCGTCCGCGCGTTCCTGTTCCGTGGACGCCATCACTCGGTCATCCTCGGCGTCAACATCACGGTTCTTCCACAGTTGCGACAGGGCCGCGTTCAACGCCGCGCACGCCTTCGACCCGACCTCCGGAGTGAGGAACCCGTCCAGTTTCACCCCATCCCCGACGCGGCTGACCCGCAAATAGCGGCGGGCGAACGCATCGGACTCGCCATCACCGACCCCGACCGGGTCCACCGCCGCCGCCCACGCCCGCATCGTGCGCCGAAAATCAGCAACCGGAACCAACGCCGCATACGCCATCAACGACGGCAAAAACGGCGGCAATGCCCGCGCCCGCGTTTTGTTCGCTAACCCGACAGCGACGACCACATCCACATGCCCTCGCGACACCTTTCCCGCATCCACCGCATCGCACACCACCACATGGGCATCGAGGAAGTCAGCGGCCCGTAAATCCCTGGCAGCCTGACCATGATCACGCAACGACCGGGCCCGCAAAAACGAGTTCGCGGTCTGATTCGCAACATCACGCCACACCTCGGACCCCTGCACCCGAGACACCGCAGCTAACCGCACCCCCTCACCCACCGCGAGCACTTCATCCAACTGCACCAGCAGCCCCACCGCGTCATACCCATCCAACGACGCAACACCAGCCCGCAACCGATCCAAATGCTCCACAATCTGCGCGACCCCACCCACACAAGCTCCCGCCGAAACCACGTCCGCCGACGAAGCAGCCCCCGCTACGGCCCCCGAATCTGACATGCCCACCACCCCCTCCACTCCTTGGCCAACATGGACTTAACCCACGAGAACCACGCGTCCAGCAGATGGGACTATCGTTGCCTCGTATTCGAACACCTGTACGAATTATATCGGGATCCACCCGGGAAGATCAAGTGACTTTCCACCCCGATTCCCCTTTATTCGCAGCAACTTCCACCAAACCGGCTAACCAGACCCTCCACAACCCAAGACCCCCAGCAAGCCCCACGACGGCACCTGGTTGATACAGGTGGCCGATAGCTCCCGCGTGATTTAGCGGAGGCGGTGCTGAAGGAACCTGCTTCTCCGCCCGCGGGCTGAAAACCCATCACATCTTGCTCGCCATGATCACCAACATCGTTCCAATGGTCCTGTCGATACCAATGGCTGAGGCACAATGGATTGTGCGCCGAGCGACAACGTCTGTTTGCGCAACGCGAGAGCCAGATGGACCGTTACATCATTTGCGGTCCGGACGCACCGCGATGGGAGTGAGACTTCGATGAATGAATGGACATGGACTCGCTGGTGGCTCATTGGGTGGCTGCTGGTTGCCACCGGATTTGGGCTCCAAGCGATCAACCGCCTAAGCGGTGCGCAGGAGTTCTACGACGAACGCACCGGGGACATGAATGTCGCAACGTGGAACCTGTTAGTTGGTGGAATCGAGTCCGGGCTACTCACAGTAGGGCTGCTTTTCGTTGCGACACTCCCCGCCGTTTGGCAGATGACTCGTAACCCGGCATGCAGATCTGCACCCCCGCAAGAAACGCAAGCGACTACAGACGTCCCTTACGCCCGCATAGACGCGAGACGCGAATGAGTGCAGTCGGGTTCTTTCTCGCTGGCTTCGGTCTTGGACTACTGGGGGTGGGAGCAGTGGTGGGTTCAGAGGCGATGAAAGCTGCTCGATGGCTACGCCCACATCTCGCATTCGGTGTAGCGTTGCTTTCTCTCGCAATCTGCGCGTATCTTGCAGCCTTTCTCACGATCTTTAGTAGTGGCCTTGAGGTCGGCTTCGGGGTGATCGTTGCATCTGGTCTAGCCACGGTTGTGAAGTTGTCGGCGCTACCAAATGGGCAACGGAGCCTGTCAAGTTGTGTGTGTAAGGGGTGGTCTTCGGTTTTAGAGGTAGGGGTTGATTCGGTCGGGGTAGGCCAGCGCTAGTTGGGCGAGGGCTTGGTTCCAGTTGGTGGTCATTTGCCCTTCAACGAGTCGGCCTTCGGCGGTGCGTTTCGATCCGCTTTTGCGGCCTCGTTCTTTCGCTCGTTCTCGTGCGCGTTTGTCTTCGATGTTGCATATCGCCAGCCACAGCAGTTTCACAACGGCGTCGTCGCTGGGGAAGTGACCACGATTCTTGATGATCTTCCTCAGCTGGAAGTTCAGCGATTCGATCGCGTTGGTCGTGTAGATCACCCGGCGCAGCATCGGTGGGAATGCCAGGAACGGGGTGAACCGTTGCCAGGCATCTCTGAACACTCGAACCGTGTTCGGGTTCTTCTGCCCGAGTTCTGATACCTCGAACTCGTCTAACGCTGCCAGAGCCGCGGTCTCGTCGGCGGCTTGGTAGATCGGTTTCAACGCGGCTGCGACGGCTTTACGTTGCCCGTAGGCCACGAACCGCATCGATGCCCGGATCAGATGAACGACACACGTTTGAACCGTTGATTGCGGCCACGTCGCCTCGATCGCTTCAGGGAATCCAGTGAGCCCGTCGCAGCACACGATGAGCACATCAGCGACACCCCGATTGGCTAGCTGCGCGCAGACGCCAGCCCAAAATTTGGCGCCTTCGTTGGCTTGAACCCAGATACCTAGGACGTGTTTGATGCCGTCCATGTCGACGCCGACCGCGATATGGGCTGCCTTGTTACGCACGTGCGCCCCGTCACGGACTTTCACCACGAGCGCATCAAGGTAGATCACCGGATAGAAGGCTTCCAGCGGGCGCTGCTGCCAGGTCAGGACCTCGTCAGCGACCTCGTCAGTGATCTTCGAGATCGTTTCGCGGCTGATCTCAGTACCGATCGTTGACACCAGATGATGTTCGATATCGCGCACCGTCATGCCTCCGGCATACAACGACACGATCATGTCGTCCAGGCCGCCAACCCGGCGTGTCCCCGTCGGGACAAGGCGAGGGGTGAACGTGCCATTGCGGTCACGAGGGATCGCTAACTCGACGTCACCAACGCTCGTGGCGACCGTCTTCCCAAACGAGCCGTTGCGAGAGTTCGGATGCAAACCCGCTTCCGGATCGCCTTGTTCATAGCCCACGTGCTCGGTCAGTTCTGCTCGAAGACCACGCTCAAGTCCAACCTTGATCAACTGCTGGATTAGGCCATCTTTGCCATCGAACTCCACCTGCCCGGCATCGATTTGGGCAAACAGCTCATCCAAAGCCCCAGAAGCCTCCAGCGCATCAGCACCTTCACGCTGGGCACGTCGACGATCTTCACGTTCCTGCTTATCAATCACGTTCACAGTGTCACCGCTTTCAGTAAGGAACACCTCCCCTTACACAAACCATTTGACATGCCCGGGCAACGCGCGAGCAAACCGCGCTAGGAACCAGCGGTGGTCCTAGCAGCCAGACCGCCACGCATCACTACCTGGGAACTGACGTGACGCGAACTGCACGTGATCGTCCACCCCAACGACGCCCCGCGCACCAACAAGAGAATCGGACCAAGAAGAACAAAAGAAACAAGAGAACAAAAAGGAACCCCCAGCGAGCCCCTACCCCACGTCGGCAAGGTGATCAGGACCAACATGGTCCGGATCACGCAAGGCTTGCACGCTCGTTCGCAGGCTGGTCTCCAACACGTTAATGCGCCGTCCGACGTCCATCAGGTTCGCACCGATCGCCTCAAGATCTTCCGGCCCAGGCCCCAAGACAACGACGTCTGCACCGTTCGCGCGCACCTTTTCAACTTCGCGTAGGCACCGCTTCGTGACCTGCACCCGCCACCGCCGTTCAAGCTTGGCAATCACGTGCTCGGGCCGATCCATCGCGAACGAAACCATCGGCGCGATCACGTAGACCTCATCGAGTCCCATTGATGCGACGAGATCAACCGACGTTGCTGAGCATGCACCACCGTCAACGTATTGCTGATCACCGATCTTCACCGGCTTGAACCAAGCCGGAATCGCGCACGACGCTTGTACCGCCTGGGCCAGTTCCGCGGTTGGTGCGCCGGGTCGACCGAACGCAACTCGCGTCCCGGTCTGGTAGTTCATCGCACAGATCCACAGATTTGGGTGTGGTGACCATTCCCCGATAGGCGTGATCGCCTCGACGAGATGCCCGATTCGCGCAAGCGAACCTTGGCCTTGTGGCAAGAATCCCGACAGCACAGCGGTCGGCGGCATCTGGCGCAACCGCCGCGCGCTCGAACGAATCAACTTGCCCGACCCTGGCCCGAGCAGACGCGGGACCCCTGGGCGCTTAGTCGTCGCACGTTCGTAGTCCCACGAAAATCCCGCCAGCGGACCTTCGGTAATCGGCACACCAAGTTGATGATCACGTAATTGGCGTGGCGAGACGCCGCCCGCAACCAATGATGCAAGCACTGATCCGGCAGACGTTCCAATGATGACTTCCGCCTCGCGCGGGTCAAATCCCATGACCTCTTCGAGCGCACACAACGCACCTACGCTCCACGCTGCTCCGAGCACCCCACCGGCGCCGATGACAAGCCCACGCTTCGGCTTCCTGGGGGCCATCCGACACTTCCCTTCGTACCAGCGACCGAGGTGGGCGCACAGCGGGTGTTACGCCGAGATTACGCCTTTGGGCCCTTCGAAGCTTCCTCACGAGCGGGCGCATTGCTTGTGGTTTTCTTCACTGACGTTGATCGCTGTGCCGCTGGCTTACTCGC
>CAUJEJ010000053.1 GCA_963169255.1 Actinomycetota bacterium
GCGACCGATGAAGAGATCTCGGCGGCCTTGCGAATCACACCTGCAAAAGCCGAGGCCGCAGTCATCGATCTGGAAGCGCGAATGGGTGCGACGAACCGGGTTGACCTTGCTCGGCTTGCGGTGCGCCTCGGCGTCAACTAAGGCAAAGCTTCATCGCGGTGCCGGAATGTCGCACCATACGATTATCCCCGACGTCTAGGGGAGGACCGCCATGTCGGCAATGAACGACACCAGTATGAACACGAACATGCACGCCGCGTTCAAGCGTGAGATTGCGCGACTCAAAGCCGGGCTCGCCGCGGCGGACCTCAGTAACGACGCTGCTAGGAGTGGCCTTGCCGCGCGCTACACATTCTTCTCCGAGACGCTTCACCATCACCACGAGGGCGAGGACACCTACCTGTTCGAACGGGTCAAGCCGCGGGCGAACCCAGCGCAAGTTGCTGTGCTCGATCAGATGGAGGCCGAGCACGCGCAGATGTTGGAAGTGCTGGCGGCGCTCGACAAGGAGTTTTCCTCCCTCGGTTCCGCGAGCGATACGGTCGCCATCAACAACTAGTTTGATGCGTTGTTGACGGTCCTGGGCCAACACTGTGCCCACGAGGAACGCGAAGGCATCGCGATCGTGCAAGAGCACATCACTGAGGCCGACATGAAGGAATTCATGAAGTTCAACCGGTCTGGTGCGCAAGCGAACTACGTCCTGCCGTGGGTATGCGACGGTGCGGATGAGGCAGTCCAAACCAGCGTCTGGGGAATGATCCCCGCACCGGTCAGAGTCTTCCTCCGGCCACAGCTGACGAAGAAGTACGACAAGTTTTCGCGCGAGTGTGGGGTCTAGCCACACGCAGATCCACACCAGCCAATTTGGGGCCTGCGGTAGACCGGTGCAACGGGCCGCCGCCACCGGCTAGGGCTAACTGAGAAGAATCTCGCGGCACAAGCTGTCAAAGTTGCGCGCATGTCATCTTCCACTGCTGATCCCTCGGGGACGAATGCGACCACAAGAGAATTCGGTTTTGTCGCGGTTCTTGTCATCGGAATCCTGGCCGCTATTCAAAGCGCGGATCCGGGTATTACGAGCATCGCGAGTCCGTCGTTCTCTAAGGACCTCGGTATCGAAGGGTCGGGGCTCTCGTTCGCTGTCAGTATCGGGACGCTCGCGCTCGCCGCGACGGTCATCGTTACCGGCGCTATTGCCGACCGGATTGGTGTCCGTAAGGTCATCATGATCGGCCTCGGGCTGGAGATCATCGGAAACCTCATTGTCGCTGCGAGTCCTGAGCTCTTCACGTTGCTCCTTGGGCGGGCGATTGCAGGGTTCGGTATGGGCGCGCTATTTGCGGGCGCGTTCTCGATGGTTCCGGAGATCGCTGGGAAGAAGTCGATCGCTTCGATCATCGGTCAATGGACCGGAATGCTGTACATCTTCACCATCGTTTTCAGCGTCCTGGGCTCGATCCTGATCGGCATTAGCTGGCGCATGGGCTTCACCTTGATCCCGATCATCTGCTTCATCATGTTGTTCGTGGTGCCGCGAACGTTGCCGGAAACGGCTCCGCGCGGGTCGGCGAAGTTTGACTTCCCAGGCCTTGCAGCGCTCGCCGTCGGCATGGTGCTCCTGCTGATGTCGGTGAGCTTCGCGGCGACAGCACTTGGTTCAGCGGCGTTCTGGGGTTGCCTGATCTTCGGCATCATCTTCCTCGCGATCTTTGCGATCGTTGAGAAGAAGTCGCCGAACGCAGCGTTCCCGATCGATCTCTTCAAGAGTCCGATCTTCGTGGCAGCGGTACTCGCCGGAATCTTGTGGAACTTCGGCGAGGCCGGTTTGTTCCTCCAGGTCTCGAACTTCTGGCAGACGGTCGTTGGCGCATCGGCGGGTGTGGTCGGAATCGCGATCATTCCGTTGCTTATCGCTGGCCTTATCGCCGGCTTCCTTGGCGGTGCACTCCTGGCACGCAACTTCTCGCCAGTGGTGATGATGGGTGCGGGCTTCGCGATGATGGTGATCGCGTACCTGTTGATCTCACGCACGACGGTCGATTCTGGTCTGGCGATGTTCCTGCCCTCACTCATTCTGACCGGCTTTGGCATGGTGGCTGTGGCCGTCGTGCAGGCACGGGAATACGTTGCTGAGGCACCGGCGAAGTACCTCTCAGCCGTCATCTCAAGCCGCACTGCAGTGGGCCAACTCGGCTACTCACTCGGCGTTGCGTTGACGACCTCAATCATCGCCATCGGAATCTCGAATAACGGCGGCAACAAGGAAGATCCGGCGGCATTTGTTCCGGCGTTCAACCAAGCGATGATCATCAGCGCGGGACTGCTCTTGGTCGGCGGAATCATTACCGTCGTGCTGCTCGCAGTCGGGTTGCGCAAGCGCAAGGCAGCGGGTATCCCGCAAGCTCCTGCCTAAGTCGTCGGCAAAGTCGAGTCGCTCGCGGTCGCGCCCAGAATCAACACGCGATCGCAACGCACCCTTGGCTACCGTTCGTTCGTGACTAGCGACCGGTGTCATCGCCTCCTCGTCCATGGATCCGTGCTGACCGCGCTAACTGCGTTGTTGTTCGCCAGCCTGGTTGGCTTCGCACCTCAAGCGGCCGCAATTGACGATGTGGGTGGCCCTCGAACCTCTGAGCTCAGGGAGGGTTCGCCACCGAGTGCCCGCGTGAGCCCAGACAAGCAGCTCACGTTCTACTGGGGTCTCAAGCGCAAGGACAAGGCTGTCGCGAAGGCAGTCGCAAAGGTGGCCAACCCGTCATCGTCTCGCTATCGACAGTTCATGTCACCGAAGGTGATCGCTACGAAATTTGGCGCGTCCAAAATGACGGTCAAACGCGTGAAGGCGTACCTAGCTTCCCGCGGTGTTCGTGGGGATCTCGACCCATCTCGGGCATTCATACGGGTCAGGGGAACCGCGGCGCAACTGGCGGCGGCGTTCGAGACCTCGATCGGGGAGGAAGTCTTCCCGAGTAACAACTTTGTGCTCTTTGGCCCGGACACGGATCCGCAGTTGCCTGCGGCAATCGCGAAGCTGGCACCGCAACGCTTCTGGGCATACGTCGAGCAGATCACGGTCGGGACTGGCTCATCCATTCCGACGAAGCGAGACGGTCGCAACGTTGGTATCCCGCCCAGCAAGCGAACGATAGGAACGCCACCGACGAATCAAGGCACCTTCGTTGGCACGTGTTCCAGTCTGACGGAGTCTCCGGCCGCGCGGTACATGATGAGTGTTCAACAAGGCGCGGTGGCGTACAAGATCGACAGTCTTCAGTTGCGCAAACGGGGTGATGCTCGATCGAAGCAGCCCTTGATTGGCGTCCTCGCGCTGGGTCAGGGCTATGACGATACAAAGTTGAGAGCCGCCGCCAACTGTGTCGGAACGAAGGCTTCGGCGCAGCGGTACCGGACCGACGGAATGCGCGGCGCTCTTCCGGATGGCCTCGAGGGTGACCTTGATATCCAACTCGTGACCGCCGCGACTAAGGCAGTCTCAAAGGTGCCAGTCTTTGAGGCAATAGGTTCGGGATTGTCGTCTTTCCTGGGCCCATTCGCGGCGCTCAACAGCAGCGATCGGCCGACCGTTTTGACCAACTCCTATTTGGAGTGTGAACCCGAGATCGGAGTGCAAACCCGCAAGCTGACCGACTCTGCATACAGTCGGCTGGCGTTGGCGGGGACGTCTGCTTTCATCGCCGCCGGTGACAGTGGCTCGTCAGGTTGTGTGAACCACGACACGGATCAAGGGCCCACTGAACTCGCAGTGGGCTACCCCGCATCGTCACCCTTCACCACGGGGGTGGGCGGCACTCGGCTCACGCTCAACCCCAACAACTCGATCGCCCGTGAAGTGGTGTGGAACGACTCCGAGTGGGGAGTGCTCGCAGGTGGAAACGGGGGGAAGTCCCAGGCTTACGCGCGACCCTGGTGGCAGCCGAAATCCATGACTGGATCGAAGGCTCTGACCGTTCCGGATATCTCGGCGCACGCATCGACCTTCCCTGGTTTCCCGGTCGTCGGAATTGTCCCGGGGTCATTCGCTGATCCGGTCTACGGCACTTCGGCCGCTGCGCCCCTCATGGCATCAGGATTTGCCTTGCTCAACGCGCGCGAGATGCGCGAGGGGCGTCCGTCTCTGGGGTTCGTCAACCCTTGGCTCTACCAGCAGCGGTACAAGGCAATTCGTGACATCACAGTGGGCAACAACGCGGTATTCAATTCGGCATGTTGTTATGCCTCGAAGGGCTATGACCAGGCCTCCGGAATTGGCTCGCCCAACTTCGCGAAGTTGGCCAAGCGCGTGCAGCAGCCCCGCTGAGCGGGTGCGGTGACCCCTTTTCGCAGTACGGTCATCAGGCCAGACTGGCCAATGCGAGATTGGATGATCATGGGACTGCTCGACTCTGCACGTGACAAGGCGACCGCCGCGTTCTCAAGCGCGGAACGCGACATCACCGAACGGACGAAGGAAGCAGAGGCCGCTCGCGCGAGCCTCAACCAAATCATGCAGGCCGCAGACGATCGCCAGGTTGCGAATCGATCAGCCCAGGAAGCCGAGATCAAGGAACTTGAGATCCAGCTCAAGGAAGCACAGTCGAAGCTCGACAGTGACCAGATGGTCAACGACATCGTCGCCAAGCTGACGGATCTTCCGCTGATCTCCGGGCCGACTGAGTCGATCCGCGACAGCTTCGGTGCGGTGGTTGCTCAAGATCAGGCAGACGCCGATCAACTTCAGGCACAGTTGTCGGCCGCGAAGGCTGCGCTTGCGACGCCCGACACCGATGCCAATGCAGCGATCGACGCAGCCAAGGCGCGCGTCGATCGGGCAGTCTCACGCCTCGCGATGGCACAAGGTCGTCAACAGCTTGCGGCGAAGGCGATAGATACGATGAAAGGACTACAAGAGGGTTCTTGACCGCACGTCCGCGGCGTAGTTCCCCTATCGTCCGTCGGGTGACGACGATGCGAAGTAGGTCAGTTGTGCGTAGGTCGGCTTCAACTGTGATAGCAGTTGGCTGCGTAGGTTCACTCTTGTTGGCGACGGTCGCTACGACCCCGGCTGCGGCACAGACACAGCCCGGTCCGCAGGGTGAGCAATCGACCTCGCCCGCGAGTGCGCCTCCGGAGTCGCGCACCGACCTGGCGACTCGTGGTGACGTGCGCACTGGAGTGCGGATTGCAGTTGCAACGCCGTCACGCGGGCAAACCACGATCAGTCGCGTGATCGTGACATCGAAGAAGGCACCCAAGGTGGCAGTCTCGGCTGCGGGCAAGAAGCCGGGGACTCGCAAGATCACGGTGGTGTCTGGCGTTCGAAAGCTCTCGACGAAGCGGTCGGGCAGCGGAGCTCGATACGCGGTGACGACCGTTGCCATCAAACCTCGCGTCAAGGGTGCGAAGAATGCCGACGGCAAGGTTGCGTTGCGCATCGCGGGCCGAAAGCTCAAGGTTCAGTCCACGCGGGAGTACCAAAACGGGTTCACCCGCCGTGCCAAAGGCGAGATGTGCCGGAATCTGAGCGCATTTGACCTCGCGAACCAGCGTGCTAAAGCGCGTGTCACTCTCAACGACCGGATCTACTACGGCCGCGAGATGCCGGGCTTCGGTAGCCAGAGTTCGCTCGGGATGTTCGCACTGCTGCAGGCATGCCAGGGCAAGACCATCCAGAGTTTCCGGAATGCGATGACGGGCAAGCGCAAGGCAGTCAAGCGCAGTTCCGCACCGATGGCCAAGCTGTCATCGGCACCGACTAAGCGATCGTTGGGCTCGGGTGGAGCCGTCGTCCTGGTCTCGGGATTCCTCTCCCAGACCCCTTTCACCAGCCCGGGCAACGTCTGCACCGCATCGGGGATGTCGGCAGGTGGCACGTGGTCGGCGATGCAAACTGCGCTTGCTGGCGACGGTTTTCCGGTGTACACCGCACCTGAGACTGCGTATACGTACAACGTTCCCAATGCCCCTGTTCCCGTCGCAATTGATCCGTCGACCATGGGATTGGGTACCTGTGGTCCACAGCTTCCAGCGTCAATGACGCTGAACACAGCGGGCGACTTTGACACCAACTCAAGCATTCTTGCTGGGTTCCTCAACTACTTGAACACCACATACGGCGTGAGCAACATCTGGCTCGTCGGTCACTCTGACGGTGGACTGTGGTCACGCGGCGCGATGGACTACGCCAGCTTCATGCCCGGAATCTCGGTCGAATCGATCACCACCATCGACACCCCGTGGACGGGATCGTTCCTCGCGAACACCGCCGCTGATCAGTTGACGTGCAGTGACCTCGACATCGAGTGCCATGCTCTGGCGGACGTCCTGAACTACTTCTCCTCTGCGCTTGCTCAGGGTGATGCGCTCAACGAGATGGATTCGACGTACATGGTGAGCTGGAACCAGCGCATGGCTGGTGTGCCAGGATCAACCCCGTTCTACGCCGCATCGGCGATCGGGCTCAACGACCCCGACACGTTCGGCTTACTGGCCAGCGGCACAGGGACTAACCCGTTCTACAACCCGAATGACATCGCGGTGGGTATCGCGAGTCAGCAAGCACAGGGGCTCGTGGCCAACGGGACGATCTCGAATCTCGCCTGCTTCGCCACAATTCCGGGGCTC
>CAUJEJ010000054.1 GCA_963169255.1 Actinomycetota bacterium
TCCAGCATCGCTGCACCGACGAGCGGGGCGGCCTGAGCGTCAAGCGTGACTCGGCGCAAGTCGACGTAGTAGTCAGCCTCTCGACCACTGGACAAAATCACCTTGCCAAACACGACGGCTTTGTCGAGGATCTGTTGGCGAAGCGCGGCTTTGGTGGCTGAAGTGGAATCCGACATACCGCAAGAGTAATAAGCGCGGCTCGAACGCAAAGACACCGCGCTGCGGCAGAGTAGGCGAACGTGACTATTGGAACCGTCGTCTTGCTCCCGAAAGCGCAACTGCCTGATGACTCTGCGGGCGGGACTGCGAGCGATCCGGCGGCTGAACGGCGCGAGATCGCCGCGGACCTCATGGCTCACGGAGTCAACGTTTACGTGGTCCCGGATGCCCCTGCCGCAGACGGGCTGGATCTGCGAACCGCCACCGCCCACTGGGTAGCGCACAACGCGATGACGCTGACTGCAGCACAACCTGAGAAGCCGCTGATGTTGGTTGCATTTGGCGGGGCAGGGCAACTGCTTGCGGCGCTGGGGTTCTCACAGAAGGCATCGCGGCGACCTGTTGCGAGTTATGTCGTCGTCGACGGGACGATCCCAAAGGCGGGGTCAGCCGACTGGCCAGATGCACCCGTTTCGTACATCTCGTCGTCAACTGAACCCCCCGCGGGCCCTGCTCGCGAGGCCGAACTGCGCGGCTGGACCGTCGAACAGTCCCCCGACGTCGCCGCGACCCTCCGCACAATCCTCACCGACTCCTAACCCTCTTCAATTTTGGTGCGACTCGCCGGCGGGCCGCGCGATTACACCAAATCCGCAGACGGGCGGGGCGGAGGTCGCGGGCTTAGGGGGTGTTGGGGTCGACGGTGCCTAGGGCGGTTACGCGGCGGACTAGGGCGCGCGGGGAGAGTCTGACCATCGGTGCCATTGCTTGGTACTGCTTGCCCGGGACGCTGAGGACGTTGCCCTTCTCGCAATCCTTGATTGCCTTTGCAACGACGTCGGCGGGGTCAAGCCACAACTGTTTCGGGATCTTCGCGACGTCCATGTCGGCACGGTCGTGGAACTCGGTGCGAACGAACCCAGGGCACAGCGCCGTTGCGTGGACTCCGGTGTCGGCGAGTTCCGCCGCCAGCCCTTCGACGAAGACCGTTGCCCACGCCTTCGCGGCCGAGTACGTCCCCGAGGTGACCCAACTGGCGAAACTCGACACCACGATGACGCGCCCGAAGCCGCGCTCGACCATGCCGGGCAGGGCCGCGTGTGTAAGCCGGAGCGGTGCGGTCACCAGCACGTCAAGGAGGCGCTGCTCGTCCTCGACATCGGTGTTGAGAAACGGCTCAGCCAGCCCGAAGCCAGCATTGTTGACCACCCAATCGACAGGGCGACTGACGTCGGCGACGCGGTTCTCGATCGCCTTGAGCGCGGCCCGGTTCGAGAGGTCGGTGGGGATCACCTCGCAGGTGATTCCGTAGCTCGTTGAGAGTTCGAGGTCGAGTTCGACGAGTCGCGTCTCGTCACGGGCGACGAGGATGAGATCCACGCCTGCGGCCGCTAGTTGAATCGCGAACTGACGGCCAAGGCCGGAGGTTGGGCCGGTAACAAGCGCAGTAACCATCCGGCGATCTCACCACCGGATCGCGCTCGCCGCAATCCGCCGTCACACGCATGGCCGATGTGGAAACCCGCAAACAGCCAAGCCGCTAGGGATTCGATTAGGGCATCAGGTGGGCGATCGAGGCGGTGCGGAGGTCGGCGGTTTGGCCCTGGACGAGCAGGAACAGCGCCTCGCGCGCTCGCCGTTGGGCGTTCGAGGACAACATCATCGCGGCGCCGCCGGAGGCAGCAACCAAGGCCGACGTCGCGCGCAGGTTGAGGTTGAGCGCGGCCGCCCGCAGGATCGTCCGGTCTTCAATCGAGGTGACCGCGAGCTCTGGGTCAGCCGATGCGGCATCTGCGGCTTGGTAGGCGCGCTCGCGCAGGGCAACAAGCTCCGCCGCCAACTCGCGGGCAGAGTCAACAACCGCGGGTTGGCCAGTAGCCGCTCCAACGCTCGCCATCTCGTTAATCGCCGCCCGTGCGATCCCGAAACTGGCGGGGTTAGCGTCCGCCGAAACCACCGCGTTCTCCCGAAGCCATTGCGAGGCAGGCTTGCGGGACACAAGTTGGTTCCCGTTAACGCGGAAACCGCGGAACGCAACAGGCCACGTCTGGGTCCCGCCCATCGCGGCCAACGCCAACGACGGCCCGGCCTGGATGTCCTCACGATCGGTCAAATTGCTCTTGGTGAGATCGACCTTTGGTGGCTCGATTAGCAGGCTGATGATCTCGTCGCGCTGCTCACCGTCGCGTCCCTGCGCGTATCCCTCAATGAGCACGACGCTCGCCAACGGCCACGTCGTCACCCAGTCGAGGGCACCGTCAAGAACGAACGAGTCGCCGTCCTCGCGAATCCAGAACCGCTGCTTGGGGCGACGCAGGTGGGCAAACGCGATCGCCGCAATCGCCCGACCGGCAACCATCTGTGCCAACCACTGATCTCGAATCGTCGAGTTCTGCGAGTTCATCACCGCGGTGGTTGGACTTCGATGTTGCGCAAAGCAGAACCAGGTCGTGCCGCAGGCGCCCGCGATCAGTTCGGTGGCCTCACGGACAACCTGCGGTGGCGCTGCGAGTCCGCCAAGCTCGGCCGGGAAAGGAAGCCCAAAAGCTCCGGTACCGGCGAGCTCATTGAGATGTGCCCGACCTATCCCGCGGCGATCGATTCGGTTCGCATGGGGCCCGAGCGTGCGGTTCGCGAATTCAGCAATCCGGCCAATGACGTCGGCTTCACCTGCCGAGGCTTCAGCAGGCCCAACAAGTTGTCCTACAGGGTTCACGCAAACACCCACATCGGTTGATCTAGTAGCAATTGATGACGGCCCAAACTGTCACCACATAAGCGTGACAGACATTCACGATTCATGCGCACGGGTTTGGGTCGATGGCTCGCAATGACGTCCACCGCCAGGACTACGGTTATCCCATGACTGACCTTGACGCGCTGGTGCCCCGGATGCGCCCGTACGCGACGACCATCTTTGGCGAGATGTCCGCACGTGCGTCGGCGCTCGGTGCGGTGAACCTTGGGCAGGGCTTCCCCGACGTTGATGGTCCCGCCGAATTGAAGGACATCGCGATCGCAGCGATCGCGGACGGCTCGGGCAACCAGTACCCGCCCGCGCACGGACTGCCGGACCTGCGTAACGCAGTTGCCGAACATCAGCAGCATCACTACGGCCTGACGGTGTCATCGGAGTCCGGGGTGGTGGTGACGACTGGAGCTAGCGAGGCGCTGGCTTCAGCCGTGCTCGGTTTGGTCGGGGCCGGTGACGAGGTCATTGTCCTGGAACCATTCTTCGACCTGTATGCAGCGATCATCGCGCTCGCAGGGGCCACCCGCGTCTCGGTGCCGCTGCGGGTCCCGGAACCGGGGTCGGGCAGCGGGTTCACACTCGACGCCGACGCCCTCGCACAGGCCATCACGCAGCGCACCAAGATGATCATTGTCAACTCGCCCCACAATCCGACGGGGATGGTACTCACGCGCCGCGAGCTACAGCAGGTCGCCGACGCTGCTATTCGCCACAATCTGATCGTGTTGAGCGACGAGGCTTACGAGCACCTCGTGTACGACGAGACCACCCACATTCCGATCGCGACGCTGCCGGGAATGTTCGACCGAACCATCACCGTTGGGTCCGGCGGTAAGTCGTTCTCGTTCACAGGCTGGAAGATTGGTTGGGCGAGCGGTCCACCAGCATTGATCGCGGCGCTGCGCGTGGTTCGCCAGCACTTGTCGTACGTGTCGGGCGGACCTTTTCAGGCAGCGATCGCTGCCGGGTTGCGCTTGCCGGATCAGTTCTTCGCTGATTTTTCTGCCGGCCTCGCACAGCGGCGTGACCTGCTTTCCAAAGGCCTGCGAGGGCTTGGCTTTGAGGTCATGCCGAGCGCAGGGACGTACTTCGTGACGACCGATATCCGACCCCTCGGGCACAGCGATGGCGCTGCATTTTGCGACTGGCTGGTCACCGACGTTGGGGTCGCGGCGATTCCGATCAGCGCGCTCGCAGACGACGCAGCGACGTTCGCTCCATACGTCCGCTGGACGTTTTGCAAACGGCCCGAAGTCTTGGCGGCGGCGTTGGAGCGACTCGCGACGATTCGCTAGCGAGGTTGGTCACGACTCCGATGGCAATGGTGTCGAGGGCGATCCGCGGGTGACGATCGCGCTTGCGATCGCCCTCGATGTTGAGCAGGACGAGCACAAGTAGTGGCGGTCCAGTCCCTAGCCGGGTGAAACCGAGAGTGTCCCGGTTTCGTCATTGGTATCGACGGTGACCGTCGATCCGTCGAGCACTTTGCCCGAGAGGATCTCCTTGGCGAGCGCATCGCCGATCGCGGTCTGGACCAGGCGCCGCAGCGGACGCGCACCGTAGATCGGATCGAAGCCGTGCGAGGCGAGCCACTCCTTCGCTGCATCGGTAACCGCTAGCGTGAGGCGGCGGTCATCGAGGCGCTGCTGCAGCAACGCGAGCTGCAAGTCAACAATCCGGGTGAGCTGCTCGGTGCCCAACGGACTGAACATCACGATGTCATCGAGTCGGTTAATGAACTCCGGCTTGAAGTGGTTGCGCACAACCTCCATCACGGCAGCCTCGCGCTCCGACTGTTCCCGTTCTTGTTCGACCAAGAACTGGGAACCGAGGTTCGACGTCATGATCAGGATTGTGTTGCGGAAGTCGACTGTGCGGCCTTGACCGTCCGTGAGACGCCCGTCATCGAGTACCTGCAGCAGGATGTTGAAGACCTCTGGGTGTGCCTTCTCCACCTCGTCGAGCAAGATCACTGAATACGGACGGCGGCGGACGGCCTCCGTGAGTTGGCCGCCTTCTTCGTAGCCGACGTATCCAGGAGGGGCACCGACGAGGCGGGCGACAGCATGCTTCTCGCCGTACTCGCTCATGTCGATGCGAACGATCGCGCGCTCATCGTCGAACAGGAACTCCGCGAGAGCCTTGGCCAGCTCAGTCTTGCCAACGCCTGTGGGCCCGAGGAACAGGAACGATCCGGTTGGGCGATTGGGGTCGGAGATTCCGGCACGCGAACGGCGCACCGCATCGGCCACTGCCTGCACGGCCGCGGGCTGGCCGACAACGCGTTCGTCGAGGACCGATTCCATGCGCAGCAGCTTCTCGGTTTCACCTTGCAACAGCCGCCCGGCAGGGATTCCGGTCCACGCCGCAACGACCTCTGCGATGTCATCGGGTCCGACCTCTTCGCTGACCATTGCGGCACGGCCGCTGGTCTCTTCGATCGCTGAGGCGAGCTGCGCTTCGAGCTCAGGAATGTCGCCGTACAGGACCCGCGACGCTTGCTCGAAGTCGCCGTCGCGCTGTGCCTTCTCGGCGACGCTACGCAACTCGTCGATGCGCGCTTTGAGGTCACCGACGCGATCAAGACCGGACTTCTCTTGATCCCACTTGGCACGCAGACCGCGGAGTTCCTCTTCCTTGTCGGCGAGGTCCGCGCGAATCTTCGCTAGGCGTGCCACCGACGCCGCGTCGGTCTCGCGGCTGACCGCCATCTCTTCCATCCGCAGGCGGTCGACGGACCGCTGCAAGGTGTCGATCGATTCCGGTGAGGAGTCGATTTCCATTCGCAAGCGCGACGCCGATTCATCGATCAAGTCAATCGCCTTGTCTGGCAGGAACCGGCTCGTGATGTAGCGGTCGGACAGCGTCGCGGCAGCGACGAGAGCCGAGTCAGCAATCGCAACTTTGTGGTGCGCTTCGTACTTTTCCTTCAACCCTCGAAGGATGCCGACGGTGTCTTCGACACTCGGCTCTCCAACCAGCACCATCTGGAACCGACGCTCGAGCGCGGGGTCCTTCTCGATGTGTTCGCGGTACTCGTCGAGGGTTGTTGCGCCAACCATTCGCAGCTCGCCACGAGCCAGCATTGGCTTGAGCATGTTTCCGGCGTCCATCGCGGAATCACCGGTCGCGCCCGCGCCGACGACGGTGTGGAGTTCGTCGATGAACGTGATGACCTGACCATCGGATTGCTTGATTTCTTCGAGCACGGACTTGAGGCGCTCTTCAAACTCGCCGCGGTACTTAGCGCCCGCGACCATCGCGCCGAGGTCGAGCGAGATCAGCTTCTTGCCGCGGAGCGATTCGGGGACGTCACCGGCAACAATCCGCTGTGCGAGGCCTTCAACGACTGCGGTCTTTCCTACGCCTGGCTCGCCAATGAGAACGGGGTTGTTCTTGGTGCGTCGACTCAGCACCTGCACGACGCGGCGAATCTCGCTGTCGCGGCCGATGACTGGGTCGAGCTTGCCGTCTTCGGCGGCAGCAGTGAGGTCAACCCCGTATTTGTTGAGCGCTTGGAACGAACCCTCCGGGTCAGCGGAGGTCACGCGAGATGCGCCTCGGACCTTGCCGAGCGCATCGAGTAGCGCTTCTGGCGTTGCACCTTGGGCGGCTAGTGCGGCTGTAACTTCGGAGCCGCCGCTTTTGGCAAGGCCGATCAGAACGTGCTCAGTCGAGATGTACTCATCGCCCCGTTCGGCAGCAATGCCTTGGGCCGTTTGCATGGCGGTGAGGCCTTGGCGCGAAAGTTGCGGCTTCGGGCCGTCACCACCACTTGCCGAGGGTAACGCCGATACGAGTGCGCGAACTTTCGCGACGAGAGCCGTTCGGTCCGCGCCTACGGCATCGAGCAAGGCAACGGCGATGCCGTCCTCGCCTTGTTGAAGCAGCGCCATCAAGATGTGTGCGGGCACGATCTCGGGGTTGCCATTCACCAGCGCCACCTGCATTGCCGCAGACAGCGCTTCTTGAGTCTTGGTTGTCAGCTGCATATCCATGTTCATATTCACTTTCTGTTGTTCGTGGAGGCCCGTCGCGCCTTGGTCCTCGTTGTGGAGAGGCGAGCACCACGGTCCTGAACGTGATTGGGGCCGCGGCAGGTGCGCGGCGAGTAGTTCTCGAGGCCGCGGCGGGTGTCGCGTCCTCGGCGAATGTGTGTTGGACGGGTCGCGTCCGGCTAGCGGCGGGGGCGCCAGACGACGAGAGCCGTGGAGGTTTTTTCGCGCTCGTATTGCGCAAGGCGGGCACGCAGGTGTTGGTTCTCGGCCTCGAGTGCCAACACGCGCTGAATACCGGCCAAATTGAGGCCTTCGGAGGCAAGTTGCTGAACCTCGCGAAGGCGCATGATGTCCGCCATCGAGTAACGCCGATTGCGGCCGCCGCTGCGGTCGGGGGACACCAAACCGAGACGCTCGTATTGCCGCAGAGTCTGCGGGTGCAGCCCGGACAATTCCGACGCCACGGAGATCACGTAGACCGGCTGGTCATCGTCGAGTGGATTCGCC
>CAUJEJ010000055.1 GCA_963169255.1 Actinomycetota bacterium
AGTTGGCTACATCGTGGTTGACTCGTACGAAGAGATCGCTCGCCTCGGCTTTTTGGCGGAGCGGGCAGGTACTCGCCCCATGGTGCTGATCCGGGTCACTCTCGGCGTCGAGGCCCACACCCACGAGTTCATCGCCACGGCACACGAGGATCAGAAGTTTGGGTTCTCCCTTGCCTCCGGAGCTGCGACGGAGGCAATCGAACGCGTGTTGGCGTTGTCGGAGAACCTCGAATTGGCTGGGTTGCACAGCCATATCGGTTCGCAGATCTTCGCAAGCAGCGGCTTCGAGGTCGCAGCGTCACGGATCGTCGGGCTGCTCGCCGATGTTCGGGATCAGCACGGAATCGAATTGCCGCTGTTGAACCTTGGTGGTGGACTCGGAATTAAGTATGTCCACGAGGACGAGCCGCCGAACGTCGCCGAGATGGCCGACGTCTTGCGCGGAATTGTCACGACTCAGTGTGGTCGGTTTGGGCTAAGCGTCCCTGAACTCGCATTCGAACCAGGCCGCGCGATCGTTGGTCCTTCGACGATGACGGTGTACACGGTCGGAACGGTCAAGCCCGTCGCACTCGACGGCGGGACCGTTCGCACGTATATCTCAGTCGACGGTGGCATGAGCGACAACATCCGCACCGCCCTGTACGACGCGGAGTACACCGTGACCTTGGCGTCGCGTCATTCCGCTGCACCGCTGACGCTGTGTCGGGTCGTCGGGCGCCACTGCGAGAGCGGCGACATCGTCGTCAACGACTGTTGGCTGCCGGACGACATCACCGCCGGCGACCTCCTCGCCGTAGCCGCGACGGGCGCCTACAACCGTTCGATGGCGTCGAACTACAACCTCGTCCCACGCCCCCCAGTAGTCGCCGTCCGCGACGAACAGGCCTCGGTCCTCATCCGTCGCGAAACCATCGAAGACCTCTTCGCCACCGACCAAGGCTGACCGACCCCCACCACCCACCTCCACCCCCCTCCCAACTCGTTGAGTGTGAGGTTGTTGGGGTGTTTTCGACGTAAAACACCCCAACAACCTCACAGTCAACGGACGCTGCGGGGCCGAACGGGAGTTGTGGCGGGACGGGAGAACGGTGCCTGAGGCTGGGAGGAATGGGGGAGAAGTGCGCGTGGGGGGCGCGAGTTGCCGGTGACGTGAAAGACTGTCGAACGTGAAGGTAGCTCTGCTCGGTGGTGGCGTCGTTGGCTCGCAAGTGGCGAGCTTGTTGCAAGCTGGAACGGCGGACTTTGCCGCTCGCTCTGGCGAACATCTGGAACTCGTTGGTGTTGCTGTGCGCGACACCTCGAAGGTGCGGCCCGGCATCCCCGCTGAACTCCTCACAAGCGACGCGGCGGGTCTTGTCGCTCGCGGCGACCTCGACATCGTCGTTGAGGTGATGGGCGGCATCGAACCAGCTCGCGAGCTCATCCTTGCGGCAATCAAGAACGGCGCGAGCGTCGTCACCGCGAACAAGGCGCTCATGGCGACTCATGGCGCCGAACTCACCGCAGCCGCCGATGAAGCGGGTGTTGACCTCTTCTACGAAGCCAGTGTGGCTGGCGCGATCCCGCTGCTACGCCCACTTCGAGAGAGCCTCGCGGGCGACAAAGTGCAGCGCGTCCTCGGCATCGTCAACGGCACCACGAACTACATGCTCACCAAGATGGATGAACAGGGCGCGAGCTACGACGACGTGCTGGCGGAAGCCCAGCGTCTCGGTTACGCAGAGGCTGACCCAACCGCCGATGTCGGCGGCGCTGACTCTGCGGCGAAGGCAGCAATCCTGGCCACGCTCGCGTTCCACACCAACGTCACGATTGACGACGTGTACTGCGAAGGCATCACTGAAGTCAGCCAAGCCGACATCGAGGCCGCGCGCGAGATGGGTTTCGTCATCAAGTTGCTGGCAATCGCGGAGCTCAACAGCGACGAAACCGGCGTCGTCGTGCGCGTGCATCCAGCGATGGTCGCCCGCACGCACCCACTCGCCAGCGTCAGAGACGCCTTCAACGCAGTCTTTGTCCAGGCCGAATCGGCCGGAGAAATGATGTTCTACGGCCGCGGGGCAGGCGGTGCTCCCACGGCGAGCGCGGTACTCGGGGATTTGGTCGCGGCAGCGCGGAATCGGTTCAACCGTACGAGATCGCACCGACCCACGCCGTACGCTGCACTTCAAGCGCGGCCAATCGGCGAAGCCAGGACCTGTTACGCAGTGGCCATCGACGTTGAAGATCGACCGGGTGTGCTCGCCACGATCGCCACGATGTTCGCTGAGAACGGGGTATCCATCAAGACGGTGCGCCAAGACGGTCAAGAAGCGGGTGCGCTCCTGAACGTGCGAACTCACGTTGCCACGGAGGCCGACCTGTCGAAGACGGTCGACGCCTTGCGTGGCCTTGAAGTAGTGAAGCAAATTGCCGGTGTCACTCGGGTAGAGGAAGCTGATGAGTCATGACCGTTGAGACAGCCACCCGCAAGGCTCACGTCTGGCGCGGGATCATCGAGGAGTATCGCGATCGTCTCCCAGTGACGGACGCGACGCCAGTGATCAGCCTGCGCGAAGGCGGTACACCGCTCGTTTATGGGCAGGTCCTCAGCGAGATCACCGGCTGCGATGTGTGGATCAAGGTCGAGGGTGCGAACCCGACCGGTTCATTCAAGGATCGTGGAATGACGATGGCAATGTCCGTCGCTGCCCAAGAAGGCTCCAAAGCGGTGATCTGTGCATCGACTGGCAACACCTCCGCATCGGCCGCGGCATACGCAGTGCGCGCCGGAATGGTGTGCGCAGTCCTCGTGCCCGACGGCAAGATAGCGATGGGCAAATTGGCGCAGGCCTTGGTCCATGGCGCACGCCTGTTGCAGGTCGAAGGCAACTTCGATGACTGCCTGACCCTCGCACGCGACCTCTCGGAGTTGTACCCCGTCGCGCTCGTCAACAGCGTGAACCCGGCCCGAATCGAGGGCCAGAAGACGGCTAGCTTCGAGATCGTCGATCAACTAGGCAAGCAACCGGACATCCACTGCCTGCCAGTTGGAAACGCGGGAAACATCACCGCGTATTGGAAGGGTTTCGTCGAATATGCGAATGACGGAATCACGGACGGTCGCCCGCGAATGTGGGGTTTCCAAGCCGCAGGTGCTGCGCCAATCGTGAACAACGCTCCGGTGAAGAACCCATCAACCATCGCCACTGCGATCCGTATCGGGAACCCAGCATCATGGGATCAGGCGGTCGAGGCGCGTGATGATTCCGGTGGTCAGATTGACTCGGTGACGGACCGCGAGATCCTCTCGGCTTACCGCCTGCTTGCCTCGCGCGAAGGTGTCTTCGTGGAGCCCGCCAGCGCGGCAAGCGTCGCGGGACTCTTGAAGTCCCACGCTGCTGGGTTGCTCGATCCAGGTCAGACCGTCACCTGCACGGTCACCGGCAATGGCCTCAAGGATCCACAATGGGCTATCTCGGGTGCGCCTACACCTGTTCGCATCCCCACGGATGCACAAGCTGCTGCGCGTGAGCTCGGCCTGGCATGAGTGTCGGCGCTCAAACCGTTGGACGCACTCCCGGTGTGGGTGCAACGGCGACGGTCAAGGTCCCCGCAACGAGTGCGAATCTGGGGCCAGGCTACGACTGCGCGGGGCTCGCACTCGCTCTGACCGACACCCTCGAAGCTCGACTCCTAGGCGACGGCGAACTCGAAATTGATGTCGTTGGCGAGGGCGCTGACTCGGTGCCCAAGGACGACTCTCACTTGGTTGTTCGATCAATGGCGCGTGGTTTCGCGGAAGCCGATGCACACATACCTGGTCTGCACCTCACCTGCCACAACGTGATTCCGCACGGCCGGGGGTTGGGCTCCTCCTCAGCAGCGATTGTTGGTGGCCTCGTGCTGGCTCGAGAGTTGATGCCCGACGGCCATCGGATCCTCACCGCGGAGCGCCTCGTAAGTCTCGCCACAGAACTTGAGGGCCATCCCGACAATGTTGCCCCTGCGGTACTTGGTGGAATGACGATCGCATGGACCCACGAGGCTGGCGGGCGGGCGATTCGGATTTCGCCCAACCCGCGCCTTCAACCAGTGGTCGCGATTCCGACTGAGCCGCTGGCAACACAGCGCGCGCGGGAACTTCTGCCCGCTGCAGTCCCACACGCCGATGCGGCCGCCAACGCCGCTCGGGCTGCACTGCTAGTCCCGGCGCTGACGAACCACCTAGAACTCCTCCACGAAGCGACGCATGATTTGTTGCACCAGGATTACCGACGATTCGCCTATCCACAGTCGCACGCGTTGGTCACCGCCCTAAGGGCACTTGGTATCCCGGCCATGATCTCTGGAGCCGGACCAACCGTTATTGCAATTGGCGTGAGCGACACAGGCCTCGACGGCCAGGCCGTCGAGGCGGCAGTCGTGAAGGCACTCGCGGCCCAGGGCGGAAGTGCGACGTCAGACTTCCGAGTGGAGCAATTGGCTGTAGCCAACGACGGAGCGGTCGCGATATAGCTCCGGCTTTTTTTGTTTGCCGCAGCGCGTCTTGTAGCCCGTTTGTTCGATCAAACGGCGCATAGGTGCTACGGTAGGACTGCTCAACCGGTGACGGAATGAACCTGGTGGCAATCATCATCTTGGTAGCAGTGATATTGGCAGCACTGATATTTGTCGCAATCATCTTGATGGCAATCAGCCAGAAGTTTCGAATCGGAATCCATGAATGTCTGTGGATTGTCCCGAGCAGATCTCTTGGAGCTTGTGAAGCTTCTATCTGAGCAACTCAGCCTGAGCACTCAGCGTTCCAAGGGGCGAGTTCCACGAAATTAATCAAAACCGTTGCGCTGTCTGTGGCGCATCGGCAGACCAATCATGCTGTCTGATCGGCATGCTTCCGTCCCGAAAGGACGAACGAACCCAAGTGACCGAATCAACGATCACCGCGGAGACCCAGCCCGCCGCTGACTCCGGCAAGAAATCAGGCGGCCTGTCCACGATGCTTCTGCCTGAACTCAAGAAGAAGGCAAGCTCGATGGGAATCGCCGGCGCTTCAACCATGCGCAAGGGCGACCTCGTCGCAGCCATCAAGGAGAAGCAGTCAGGCGGCTCCTCAACCAACACAAGCGCAGGATCGGGCACGTCCAGGTCGCGCGCCAACAAGAGCAGCGATGCAGGCGCAGCAAGTTCGCGCGACACGTCCGCGGCTGAGTCCACGCCCCGTGAAGGCGGAAACACCGGGAATAGCGGCGGCGACGCAAACGCGGCAGCTGGAAACTCCGACACTCGAAATTCTGATCGCGGCGGCAACAGCGAAGGCGGCGACAACTCGAACAACGAGGGCGGTCAGAACAACCGCAACCGCAACGACAATCGTCAAGGCGGTCAGAACAACCGCAATCGCAACAACAACCGCAATGACGGTGGTGACCGCAACAACGGTGGTGACCGCAACAACAACCGCAACAACGGTGGAAACCGCAATGACGGTGGAGACCGCAATGAAGGCGGGAACCGTAACGATGGCGGGGACCGCAACAACAATCGCAACGACGGCGGTCCTCGTGATGATGACGATCGCGGTGGCAGGGGCAACAACAATCGACGTCGCCGCCGGGGCCGTGAGCGGTTCCGCGAGGGCGGACGTCCTCGTCGCGACGGAATGGAAGACATCGAGGTCAGCGAAGATGACGTCTTGCTGCCGGTTGCAGGAATCCTTGACGTGCTTGACAACTACGCGTTCGTTCGCACCTCCGGCTACCTGCCGGGTCCAAACGACGTTTACGTGTCGTTGTCGATGGTGCGCCGCA
>CAUJEJ010000056.1 GCA_963169255.1 Actinomycetota bacterium
CGTGCCCGATCCAGCGCCGGAACCGACACCGGACCCCGAACCGACGGATCCAACACCCGCGCCCTAGTCCGAGTGACGCAGACCTGAACCAGCACCGCAGAAATCAGTTCACCTCGCCGCCACACCTTTGCACGGCGCTGAGCTGAGTCGCTCCCCGCGACGCTGCCAAGTTCGAGATGCAGCGATCTAGGCGGCGGGCATTTGCATGATTGAGAAACGGGCGCCCTGGGGATCTTCGATGACGGCCATGCGTCCGAAAGGTGAGTCGAACGCCGGACCCAGTGCGGTTCCACCGCTGGCGACGGCGCGCGCCAGCGTGTCGTCGGTGTCAGCAACGGCAAAGTAGGTCTGCCAGTGGGTCGGCACCTCCGCCGGCAACGCAGCGGGGACGTCCATCGCGCCGAACACGTCCTTGCCGTCAACCTTCGCGGTGAAGTACTCCATCCCGTCAGGTGTCCCGGGCATCGCGGCCCACTCGTACCCGAATACCTGCGCGAGGAAGTCGCGGGAGGCTTGTGGGTTGCGGCTGAGTAGCTCGTTCCACGCGAACGAAACTGGCTCGTTCGCGATGCCGGAGCCAATGTGTTCGTGGGGTTCCCACACTCCAAACACGCCACCCGTCGGATCGGCGAGCACAGCCATCCGGCCCATCAGCGCGTCACCGGGACCGGGGATGTCCATGACGTCGGCCATGACCTGACCGCCAGCCTCCCCAACGGCCGCGACCACCGCGGCAGCATCATCGACGCTGATGTAGGTCGTCCAGGACGCGGGGAACTGAATCTCGTCGGGCATCTGGCCGATTCCCGCAACTGGGATGTCGCCTTGGTAACACATGCCGTAGCTGCCCATGTCGGGACCGGACTTCATGCATTCCCAGCCGAACAGGTTGCAGTAGAAGGCGATGGCGGCATCTTGGTCGCTCGCCATGAGATCGACCCAGGACGGTGTTCCAGCGATGTAGGAATCGAACTTCATGTGGATTCCTTAAAACAGAGGGACGAGACGAACGAGCGAACCGGGGGTGGCTCGTTCGTGTGAGTACGACCGTAGTGGGGGCGTCTGACAAGACACAAGGTCTGTTCACACGGGTGAACCGAGAAATCGATCCAACGACCGCATCGGAGCGTCGAAGGTGCTGTTCCACACCGCTGATGTCCGGTCGCGAACTCGGCCCTACAAGCGGTTCTCCTGTTCCAGGAGTCTCGCAGAACAGGCATAGGCGTCCGAACTCTTCAAGATCTCCTCATCTTTTGAGGAGTAGGAGATAGGTCGGGTATTTCAGCAATGCGTAGTGCGCAGTCCTTCAACCTCCCTACGCCCCAGGAAGCGCGACGGTGGAGTGGCCGAACACCATCCCCGACCGGCGAACGTAGTCAGGAATCCGATCACCGTTCAGCGGTCGACAGAACAGGTAGCCCTGACCGTATTCACATCCGTCCGCGAGCAGCATGTGCCACTGCTCCTGAGTCTCGATTCCCTCGGCGACCACAACCAGATCTGAGCTGTGGGCGAGAGCAACAACCGACGGCACGATCTTGCGGTGTGGCCCGGCACCTGACTTGGTGAACCGTCGATCGATCTTGAGCTCCCCGACCGGCAGATTGAGCAGTCTGTCGAACGTCGAGTAGCCAGTACCGAAGTCATCGAGTGACAATCGAATACCAAGTTCTTGGAGGATCAAGAGGTTGCGGAGCACGCCATCTTGGGCGCGCTCAAGCGCGGACTCGGTGAGTTCCAACGTGATCCGCGACGGATGGACCTGATGCGTGGTCAACAACTTCGTCAGCCAGTCGATGAACTCGTCCGTGCCGACCTCATTCGGAGTTGCGTTGAGAGACAAACGCAGACCGGCCGACTCACTCGACAGTGCATCCCAGGCAGCGAGCTGGGCGAGTGCTTGATCGAACACTGACTCGGTGATCGCCTGAATGAGCCCATTCGCCTCTGCCACGGGGATGAAATCCAGCGGCGGAACCAACGTCCCATCTGCGGTGCACCAACGGGCCAGCGCCTCGACACCGACCACGCGCCGCGTGGCGAGCTCCAAGATCGGCTGGTACTCGACGAAGATCTCATCGTTTGCCACGCCTGCTGCGAGCGCGCGCACCATCTTGCGTCGGGCATCTTCCGCCTCGCGTGCCGCTTTGTCGTACGCCGCCTGCCTCGTGACCGCAGCCTTCGCTTGCATCAGCGCGATTTCAGCATCGCGGACGAGGCGGTCAGGGTCGGCATTAGCGTCGCGCGTCAGTACGAGTCCAACGCGAATCTCGAACGGAACGCTCTGCCCCTCGAGGGTCATCGGCTGCGAACTAATCGTGATCGCGGCGTTGGACAACAACGCCGCAGCATCGTCGTCCTCCACGTGTTGGGCGACGACAAACTCATCAGCACCGATCCGGGCGACAGTCCCACTGAGGTCGCTGATCGATTCGAGGCGGGCACCAACCTCGCGCAACAGCGCATCACCGACGTCGTGGCCGAACTCATCGTTCACTGCCTTCAACTCGGTGATGTCGCAACACAGAACGGCCACCATGCGGTTCTCTCCATGCGTCAAGAGGCGGTTCAGCCGGTCTTGCAAGAGTGCCCAGTTTGGCAATCCGGTGATCGCGTCGCGCAGCGCTTGTTCCCGCAGTCGGTCCTCCATCGCCGCTCGACTCAACGCCGCGCTCAGCACCAGACCCACTCCGCGGATAGACCCCGGTTCGTTCAATTCAAGGCGCCCGTAGACCGTCAGCGCACCCACCACCTGGCCACCGGATTCGATCGGCACCGTCAGCGCTGGTTCACCTGTCAAGAGCGCGTCGTTGCCAGCCTTCGCGACCTGCCGTAGCCGACCCGAAACCAGTTCGGAGTAGACGCTGGCGACGTCGGTGAGTTCGGCGACGACCAGATCCACCGCCGCTTGTCCCGGCACAACCCCACCTGGAGTGAGCGCCTCGCGGCCAAACTCGGCGAGGCGCGCATCACGAATGCTCCGCAACTTGACCTCGCGGTACTGCCGAGCCAGGGAACTGAGCATCGCGGCCTGCACGACGATCACCGGCAACGCCAGGATCACGACAAGGAAGTAGTCCAACGTTGTCCGCGCGACGAACGGCATCGCGAACGTCAACGCAACCGTCGGAACCAGCGACCAAGCACAGGCTCGGCGCGCCGTCGCCGACCTCCATGGCTTCAACAGAATCATCACGACGGTGGTCAGCGTCAACCCATTGATCACCACGACCATGGGGACAGCGAGGACACCGAGCATCGGCATGCCTGATTGGTCCAGCGAGTGGGTCCAGATGAGGTCTGTGGTGAACCACAAGATCCCTCTCAGAACTATCAAGCCGACAACGATTCCGGTCAGCACTTTGTGCCAGTTACCAGAGATCGCTTGCAGCACCCAAAGCGCCGAGATCATCGAGATTCCGAAGAGCAAATGGCGCAGAGATGCGAGCGCGGTCAGGGAATCGGTACTCGGATTTCCGACTTCAAGGATGACAATGACGATGCACAACGCGGCGACCGAAAGTGCCCAGACGGTTGTGGCGGCCCATGCGCCGGGAGCTTCATTTCGTGAAACAAAGAAGGCACCGAGGAGGGCAGGGAAAAGCACGAAACCCGCAAGCACGAGCAGGCTTGCCTCGCCGACCACATCCACCTAGTCAGGATCACCCAATTGCCAAGCGCTTCTCCACCCATCTAGCCCATCTGGTGGCGCCTAGGCGAGGGGCGTCAGTCGTCGGAAACGTCACCCGAATGCTCGGCGTGATCACCTTCGGTTGGGGTGGTTTCAAAAGGTGCGGTCAGGCCAACAAGGGATCGTGCAAAGAACTGCGTCATGGGGTACTCCGTTGTCTAGTGTCTCGCCGCTGTGACGACGGTCCCGCACCAGCGGTTCCCCAGGTGGTGGCCTTTTCACGATCCTTACGTTCCCCTCACCCCTAGGGAGTAGATCAACATGGCGAACATCACTCGCGCGTTCTACCTAACGCCATCCGCTGGCATGGACGGGCGTCAGCAATTGCTGGCATCTTTGCGCCATGAACTTTGATGCCATCGTTGTTGGAGCGGGCCTCGCGGGCCTCGTCGCTACCCATGAACTCACGTCCAAAGGTAAGAAGGTCGCGGTCGTTGACCAGGAGAACCTGAACAACCTCGGAGGCCAGGCGTTCTGGTCCTTCGGCGGATTGTTCATGGTGGATACCCCTGAACAACGCCGCCTTGGGGTCAAGGATTCGCTGGAGTTGGCCTGGCAAGACTGGAACGGCAGCGCGCAATTTGACCGCCTCGACGACGAAGACTCCTGGGCCGTCAAGTGGGCCCGTGCCTACGTTGAGTTCGCTGCAGGCGAGATGCACGAGTGGACGAAGAGTCATGGGCTGCGGTTTTTACCAACGGTCGGTTGGGCCGAGCGCGGCGACCTGCGAGCCAACGGACACGGCAACTCTGTGCCCCGCTTCCACGTAACGTGGGGTACCGGCACTGGCGTCGTCAAGCCGTTCGCCGATTACGCGCTGGCTGCGGAGAAGACCGGGTTGGTGACCTTCTTCAACCGCCACCGGGTCGACGAGTTGGTTATTACCGATGGCGCGGTGAAGGGCATCAAGGGTGTTGTGCTCGCCCCTGATGACTCGCCGCGGGGCGTCGCCTCAAACCGCGACGTCGTGAGCGATTTCGAACTCAACTGCGACATCGTGATCGTGACTTCCGGCGGCATCGGCGGCAACCACGACATCGTTCGGCAGTATTGGCCGGAGCGGATGGGGACGGCGCCCAAGACGATGGTGACCGGCGTCCCCGAGTACGTCGACGGCCGCATGTTGGACATCAGCGCCGACGCTGGAGTGCGCCTGGTAAACCGCGACCGCATGTGGCACTACACCGAAGGTGTCCAGAACTGGGATCCGATCTGGCCCGGCCATGGAATCCGGATTTTGCCTGGCCCGTCGTCGATGTGGTTTGACGCGATCGGTCGACGCCTGCCGAATCCGTTCCTGCCTGGGTACGACACCTTGGGCACGTTGCGCCATCTGCGCACCGATCCCGACATCTCCGAGTACGACCACTCGTGGTTCATCCTCACGCAGAAGATCATCGAGAAGGAGTTCGCGCTATCAGGCTCCGAACAGAACCCCGACATCACCAACGGCGACAAGAAGGAATTCCTTAAGGATCGCCTGTTTGGCAAGGGTGCACCTGGCCCGGTCGAGGCATTCAAGAAGTACGGCGCGGACTTCGTCGTCGCTGACAATCTTGAGGACCTCGTCGCCAAGATGAATGGCTTGACCGACGCACCTCCGCTGGATATCGAGATGATTCGTGAGCAAGTTGACGCTCGCGATTCGCAGGTCGATAACGCGTACGCGAAGGACGCTCAGGTACAGGGAATGCGCAATGCTCGCCGGTACATCGGCGACCGAGTCGGCCGCGCTGCATCACCGCACAAGCTGACCGATCCCAAGGCCGGTCCGCTGATCGGCGTGAAGCTCCATATCCTCACCCGCAAGACCCTTGGCGGTATCCAGACCGACCTTGATTCGCGCGCGCTTGGCCACGATGGCAACCCCATCACCGGGCTCTACGCAGCGGGCGAGGTTGCCGGATTTGGCGGCGGGGGAGTCCACGGCTACAACTCACTCGAGGGAACGTTCCTCGGCAACTGTCTATTCAGCGGTCGCGCGGCCGGACGGCACGCGGCACAAACGGCATAGCCCAGCACTTAACGACAAGACTCCACGGACCCGCGCGGGTCCGTGGAGTCTTGTCGTTAAGTCGATTAGCTTGCGTGGCTTGCTGACAAGCCAGCGAGGTACTTGTTCATGTTGACCATCTCATCGCCGCCGGTGCCGTCGAAGCCTGAGAGGCGGATGTAGTCGACGATGCCGCGGAACAGCATGAGCTCTTCGCGCTGTTCGGCGATGAACCACTGCAGCATGTTGAACGTGCTGAAGTCATCGTCATCGAGAGCGATGCGAGCGAGGTCGTGGATCTGCTTGGTGACCATTTGTTCGTGGGCGTACGCAACGTTAATGACCTCAATGAGGTCCTTGTAATCCGCACGTGGTGCTGGGATTGCTTCAAGCGCAACCTTGGCGTCGCACTCGATCATGTAGTCAACGAGGCGGTCGCGGTGGCTCATCTCTTCGGAGACGTGCGAACGGAAGAAGGCTGCCGCTCCGGCGAGGCCGAGGTCCTCACACCACAGGCACATCTGCAAGTAGATCTGGGCTGCGTTTGCCTCGCTGGTGATCTGTTCGTTGAGCTTCTCAACGAGTTCTGGCTTCAACATGGGCGGACTCCATTCGCTGGGGGGGGATCAGTCAACTTGATTGTGCCGGTTAGGACAACCTTCACAATGTTCCAGGGCCTAGCTAGGCATGTACCCGAAGGCGCCGTAGCTCAAACAGTTCCCGCCCGAGTTCCTCCTTGCGGGTCAGCGGGTTCTTGAAGCACACCCGGCGAAGGTATTCGCCCACTTGAAGATCGATTCCATAGCGGTCAAGACCGACCATGGTGACCGGGGTAGTCGGGGGTACGCCAGGGAGAAGTTCGAGGAGAACTTCGCGGTGGCTGGAGTTCAGGTGTTCGGCGATCCGGTGCGCGGATTGCGCGAGCGGGTCAGGCGAGGCGGCAAGGTAGTCGGCCACGTCAACCAGGTGCGAACCCGCGGCGAGGTTCACCTCGATGCGATCCGGTCGCAGCTCTAGCGTCCATAGGCGGCCGAGGTCGGTCACGTCTTCAAGGCCGCGGGCGCGGGCGTGGTTCGTCAAGGCGACCGCGGCATCAGTTGGGTTGACCGGGGAAAGTCGGCCCGTCATCTCCACCGAAGCCGTGCGCCGATCCGGGCCCTGCTGGACACTCACTGCGTCGACGATGAAGTCCGCCGCGGTGTTGGCCTGCAGGCAGCTCACGCGCGCGAGCGGATGCCCATCGCTGACGAACAACACGATGCGGCCAGCGTGGTCGACCCAGAAGCTGACGGCGACGGCGGAGTCGAGCCAGTCCGTGAGGACGGAGCCGCTGTACGGCCCTGAAACGATCGTGCGGGCAAGCTCGGCAGCGGTGGGGCGTTGCTGTTGTTCGGATGGACTTCTTCGTTGCTCACCAATGTGTTGCACAGCCCGCTGACCTCCGTCATGAATTAGGTAAGGCTTACCTAAGCAGAGGTAGGAAGTGGATGCAAGCGGATGAGCAGGTCCGGGCATTTGTGTCGCTGCGCGATCCGCTGCTCGCGCTTCAGTGCGGGCAGCGCGGGCGGTGGGTTTATGGAACCGGATCGCTGTCTTTGCGCGCGACGGCGTTTGGCGGAGTCTTCGGAGGGATGAGCAGTTCCGTTCGGTACGCGCCGCGCAGAGTCCTGAACCCGACTGTCAACCAAGCACACAAGAGGCAAAGGAAGAACACGATTGCCAAGTATTCAAACGCGGGGAGTTCCGTGTGCTTCGCGAGTTGAGTGGTGCCTGTCACCACCGTGCCGACAGGGAACGTAAAACTCCACCACGTCAGCGCGAACGGCAACTTGCGGCGCATGGTGCGGATCGTCATCATTGCGGCGATGCAAGCCCACATGATCGCGAAGCCCCAGACGGGCACGCCGTAGATCACCGAGGCAACGTTGAGCGCGATTGACAGAGGGGCTTCGACCGCAGTGAGGGCGGCAGTGCCGAGGAGACCAGCCGCTGTGATCGACTGCCCGAGCGGACCGAGCACGATCCAGAGTGTCGGGACCCGCACCGAGCCGGTTGATCCGAAGTGGGCAAGTCGGCTCCAGATCATCGTGATGATGATCAGCGAGGAAAGGAAGCTCATCCCGAACATCGCGTAGCACGCGAATAACATCGTCTCGCGCCATTCCTGCGAGCTGATGGTGGGGAGCAGGAATGCTCCAGCGGTCGCCGACACCATCGGTGGGACGACAGGCATTAGCCAGCCACCGAACGCACCATCGGGTCGGATCTGGAACTTGGTGAAGAGTCGGTACGGGATGACCACGGCCGTCAGCAGCCCAGTTGCTGTGCCTGCAATCCAGAGGATCCAGGCCAGCCAATCGGCGGCGGTCTGCCCGATGAGGTTGTGGCCGACGATCATTGCGCCGGTACCAACTGTCAACATTGCCATCGGCGGAGCGCCATAGAACTGCGCCATCACTGGGTCGTTCCAATGGCCCTTCGCGATCGATGGATTCGAGATCCATTGCGCGATTTGGGCGACAATCAGCAGCACCAACAGCAGACCCGCGAAGACCCAGACCACCAGGGCGAACGTCTGCAGGCTCGGTCCGACGATAGGCAAAGTCGCCGAAGCGTTGGCGATGATGCCCGTGCCCATCACCGAGGCGAACCAGTTGGGTCCGAGGTTCACCGAGTCCAGGTTTCCGGGGTTCGATGACAGCACTCGCGGCAGTCGTCGAAGGTCCCAACCCAGCGTTTTCTGTACGCCATCCATAAACGGCGACCCTAGGGGAATCACCTCGCGCTTCGCGTCTCAAGACTGAGGCGCTCCGCGCCTATCTCAAGAGCGTGCCGTTACGGGCGTACCTCGCCACTTGCTTGAAGTCGTACAGGGTCTCGCTCCCCGGAGCGGTGTACGTGATCCGCAACTTCACCTTGCATTGACCCGTCGTCACCAAGCGGGTGAGCCGCTGCGCTTTTCGAACAACTCGGAAGCAGGTGACGTCACCGCGTCCCTGTAGACCGATGGCCTTCACCGACTTGACTTTCAACGGGCGACCTTCGACAGTCGTTGAATTCGCTGGGTTGATAACTGTCGTCCCCTTGCGCTTGACTCGCTGCTTCACTACGCCCGCCGGGATTGATTGCGGGGACTTCACAGGGTCGATTGGATCTCCGCCGAATTCAATCCGTGGCGATCCATCGCCCGCGGATACCGTCGCGCCTTCAGGAATGAGACTTGATCCGCCGCCACCGGCGTAGCCGGATCCTCCGCCACCTGCGGCCGACATGCTCGTCGTGGTGCCTGCCACGCCAACAGAGGAACCCCCGCCACCACCACCGCCGACGCTCACACCACCGGCTCCGCCGCCGTAACCAGCGCCACCACCGCCACCAGTGTCAGCACTTGGATCGGTACCCGCATCGGCACCTGGAAGGCCAGCAGCACCCCCACTACCACCGGCCGCATTCCCGGCACCGCCTGGCGTGGACGCGTCACCACCAGGCTTTCCGAACCGCGCGGAATCGCCGCCCGCGGCACCGCCGCCAGTCCCGGAATCGCCACCGAATCCGTTCCCGCCGTATTCAACACCGGCTCCGCCACCAGCTCCGGCGACCACTACTGCGTTCGCTGGGTCTGTGTAGTCGACGCGGGAAATACTCGAGTACGCACCCCCGCCGCCGTTGTAAGTCCCGGACTGGTCATTCTGTCCGACAACGAGCAGTAGTACCTCCCCCGGCGTGACCTGAAGCGTCGTAGCGATCTTCGCACCCAAACCGCCAATGGCGTCAGCTGTGTCAAGGCGAGCGCCACCGTTCCCTCCCACCACCGTGACGTCGACACTGGTTACGCCCGCGGGGACTGCGCACGCCAGCTGACCGGATTCTGAAAATGTGCCAGTGCAGGGACCTGGTGGGGTCGCCAGCGCCGGGCTTACGGCGAGCAGGCTCGTGGCGATCAAAAGCGCGCTTGAGCCCGCGGCGATCGGCTTGGTTGGTCGTATCTCGTCCTCCATCAGTTCCGTCGCATGTGCGACAACTGAGAAAAATACTCTGTCGGGGGCATGCCGCGTGGGAGGTTGCCTCCGCATTGGGCCGAACGGATGAATCCGTCCGAAAGCGTGTGCCTAGTGCGCAATGTGCCCAGCCATCGGCGGGCATCGTTTGGAAGGCTCAGCGCTCCACCAAGGCGGCAAGGAGGATGTTGATGACCCAGGTGCTATCTCCTCGACTTCAAGACGTTGTTGATGCACTCCCGCTGCGACCAGGTTCGCGAGTGCTCGAGATTGGCGGGGCACCAGGAGCGGCGGCACGGGTTGTTACCCGCATGGTTGGACCAGGCGGGCATGTCCTCGTGATCGACCGTTCGGCGGCGGGGATAGCCACGACGGAACGAACCTGTGAGCAAGCAATAGCCAATGGAACCCTGTCGACCCTGTGTGCATCAGCCGAAAACTTCGAGCTTCCAAGCGATGTTCCGCCCTTCGATCTCGCTTTTGCGTGCCGCGTTGGCGTGCTCGACGGCCGCCACCCGCAGTTGTTCGACGCTGCGTTGCTATGCGTCTCGCGAGCCCTCACCCCAACGGGTCGATTCTTTGTCGATACCGGGAGTCCGCTGACGGAGATCTCCGTTCCGCGCTAGGCACGCGGCACCGCCGCTTGTTCCGAATCTGTGCCGCGCAGTAAATAAGCCGCCGCCACGCCCGCAACCAACACCACCAGCGCGGCGATTCCGAGGGTCACCGTGAGCGCGTGACTCATCCCGTCGCCGATCGTGAGTCTGCTCATCACGAGAGCGGTCAAGGCGACGGCGAATGCATAGCCGAACTCGCCAACCGCCACGCGCACTCCCGTCACCGGACCAAACGCGGTTGACGGTGCTGATCGAATGACGAGGTAGCCGAACGGGACCGAGACCGCGCCCGCGCCCGCCCCTGTGAGTACGAGTCCCGGCAGACACGCAAGGACGGATGATTCACGGCTCGCTGCTGCCAAAGCGACCAAGCCAACAGCGGTCAGCATCGCGCCAAAGAACAATGCGCTGCGGACCGCAGTGAATGCGCTCATCCGACGCCCGGTGATGAATGCGCCCGCGATCATTCCGATTCCAAGCGGTAGCTGCCACACCGAAAGGTCCGTCGTTTCCTCGGCGGCGAGGAAGGGCCAGAGGAGTCTCGCCGACAACATCGCAGCAGCAAATCCGAAGCTATAGATGAGTCCGGCCAGGACAGCTGCGAGGAACGTGGGTGTCTCGAACAGAGTGGTCGGGAAGAAGGCGTGGGAGGCCTTTGACTCGACGAGGTAGAAACTCAGCAGCAGCGCCACCCCCACGGTGAGCGGGATCAACGCCCATCCCGGCGCGCCGACCTGACTCAAGCCAAGAAGGACACTGCCAATGCCGCCAACCAGAAGTAGATGACCGAGCCAGTCCGAGCTGGTCGAAGAATGCCCGGAGACAACCTGCAACACAGCAGGGACCAAGACTGCTCCCACGACCGCTACCACCGCCGGCACGAAGAACTCAAGGCGACCGCCGCTCGCTGGCAGTGCTTCGGCGATGAAGAGGATGACGAGGCTGACAACGGCAAAGCTCGCGCCGAATACACCCAACGCCGACGAGACCTTGCCCGTCGGCGCAACCGCTGACACATAGGCGAAGGAAGCACCAAACACCGTGCCGAAGCCGACCCCTGCCAGCACCTGCGCAGCGAAGTAGACGGCCGCAGTCGGA
>CAUJEJ010000057.1 GCA_963169255.1 Actinomycetota bacterium
ACTGTTGGTCAACCTGGTGAACGTGTCTTCTACTTGCAGGCGCGGTCAGGCTCGAGGACTACCTCTGTCGTGCTGGAAAAGGAACAAGCCGAACTCCTCGCGGAGAAGGTGCTCGAACTCCTTGACGAGGTCTCGAGACGACACCCGGACGTGATTGGGATGGCTGAACTCGCGGCCGTCGAGGACAACGATCCGCTGGAGAATCCCATCAGTGAGGACTTCCGGGTCGGCGCGCTGGGTCTGGGGTGGAACGCTGTAACTGATCGAGTGATCATCGAAGCTCATGGGGGCCCGAGCGACGATGTGCCAGATATCGAAGACGACTCCGACGAGGACGCGCCAGACTGCCTGCGAGTTCGGCTGACAGCGTCGCAGGCCCGCGCGTTTGCGCGACGCACGGAACGGGTCGTTGCGGCAGGTCGTCCACCGTGCCCGTTCTGTCATCTGCCGCTCGATCCTGACGGCCATATTTGCCCGCGAGCCAATGGCTACCGACGATAATCTCAGCACCGCGCTGGCGACTGGACCGCTCAAGGTTGTTGGTCGGTTGGTTGATTCGAGTAACAACGCATTGGTCGCCGACCTCGAAGTCGCGGGGGAGTTGCGCCGCGTGGTCTACAAACCGGCGGCCGGTGAGCGTCCCCTGTGGGACTTTCCGGATGGCGAACTTGGCCGTCGCGAAGTTGCGGCCTTCCACTTGAGCGCATCCCTTGGTTGGGACCAAGTCCCGTTGACCGTGTGGCGAGACGAGGGACCTGCGGGTGCGGGAATGTGTCAGCTTTGGATCGATGGCGGCACGCCTGATGACTACATCTCACTGTTCGCTCCCGCTGCCGTCCCAGCTGACTGGTTGGCGATACTCCAAGGAGTGGACTCCGTCGGAGCCGAGGTGGTGCTCGCGCATGCGGACGTTGTTGAGCTGCAACGCCTCGCGGTATTCGACTATCTCGCGAATAACGCGGACCGAAAGGCAGGACACCTCATCGTCAGCGAAGGCGACGGAATCGCGCGACTCTGGGCAATTGATCATGGGCTAACGTTCCACACCGAGCCCAAGTTGCGGACGGTGTTGTGGGGCTTTGCTGGGGAAGAACTGCCGCGAACTATCGCGATCGACATCGCCTCGTTCCTGGAACGATTCGGTGACTTTGAACGGTCCGTGTCCGCACACCTTCCTGATGAGGGATTGGCAAGGGTGAATGCGCGAGCACGAGAATTGATTGAGGTTGGTCGCTTCCCCGCGCCGCGCGACGATGGCCCGGCAGTTCCGTGGCCGATCTTCTAAGGCTCAAGGTAGGGTCGCGCACGTGTATTCATGGCCCGAGGTTTCCCTGCCAGCGCTGCCCGGAGCGCCGCAACCATTGCAGCTCTTTGACACCGCAACGCGGTCTCTGAAATCGGTTGAGGTCGGTAGTCACGCCCGCATGTACGTCTGCGGAATCACACCGTACGACGCCACCCACATCGGCCATGCTGCGACGTACCTGACGTTCGACCTCATCAATCGCCAGTGGCGTGATCAAGGTGCCGCCGTCAGCTATGTGCAGAATGTGACAGACATTGATGATCCGCTGTTAGAGCGAGCCTCAGCGACTGGCGTCGACTGGCGTGATCTGGCAACGGACCAGATCCAACTGTTCCGCGACGACATGACGGCGTTGCGAATTCTGCCGCCGACGAGCTTCGTTTCCGTCGTTGAGTCAATTGAAGATGTCGCCATCAAGGTGCGTGCATTGTTGGACTCAGGCGCTGCCTATTACGTCGATCAGGACATCTACTTCGACGTCACCAGCGATCCAAATTTCGGCCAAGTCGGCCACTACGACGCCGCGACCGAACTCGCGTATTTCGCCGAGCGCGGGGGAGACCCTGACCGACCAGGTAAGCGCAACCAACTCGACTGCCTCCTGTGGCGCGGCACTCGCGATGGTGAGCCGAGCTGGGACTCGGTTGTTGGATCCGGCCGTCCTGGTTGGCACATCGAGTGTGTGGCGATCGCCCTCGACCATCTTGGAATGTCGTTCGACGTGCAGGGTGGCGGAAACGATTTGATCTTTCCCCACCACGAAATGAGTGCTTCGCAAGGGCAGGTCCTCACCGGCGAGCAGCCATACGCCAAGGCGTATGTGCACGCGGGCCTTGTCGCTCTCGACGGCGAGAAGATGAGCAAGTCACGAGGGAATCTCGTGTTCGTCTCGAAGCTCCTCGAATCCGGCGTTGACGAGATGGCCATTCGCCTGGCCCTCTTGCAAAACCACTACCGCACCGACTGGGAGTGGACCGACAGCAACCTCCACGAGGCTCAGGCACGGCTCAACCGTTGGCGTGAAGCAGTGGCGCCTCCGACGGGACCGAGCGCCGACGAGACGCTAGCCGCAGTTCGCACAGCGCTAGCTGGTGACTTAGATACCACCGCAGCGATCGCAGCCATCGACCGCTGGGCGGAGCACCAAGCGACCACTCCCGGGGACGACCCCGGCGCCCCCGGCATCATCTCCCGCACCACAGACGCGCTCCTAGGCATCGCCCTCTAGCCGTCGCCGCTAAGCGAATGTCGCACGGAGAGGTGAAATGTGGTCGCTGAGCGACCAGACTCCACCATCCTGGCAGCGTCACCAATCACCCAACGGGCAAACAGAAGGCGAGAGCCGGTGGCCCCTTTCGATAAACCTAAAAGCGAAGAAGTGTTCGAAATGGGCCACCGGCTCTCGCCGACCACCTAGGTCAATGTCACCAAGCTCAATGAGGCAATGGCGACAGACCCCGTGCTACTTCTTCTCGTCGTGCCCCCCGAACTGCTTGCGCTGGGCCGACTGAATCTTGTTGGCAAACGTGCCGTTGCCCTGTGACTGGAACCGCGCGTAAAGCGACGCGGTCAGCACATCAGCCGGCACGCCTTCTTCGATGGCAGCGATGCTCGTCCAACGGCCTTCACCGGAGTCCGAAACCCGTCCACCGAACTCGTCAAGGTTCGGTGATTCCAGCAAAGCGATTGCGGTGAGGTCAAGCAGCCACGATCCCACCACTGAGCCACGACGCCAGACCTCGGAGATCTTCGTCAGGTCCATATCGAACTGGTAGAACTCTGGGTGCTCGAGTGGCGCGGTCTCTGCGTCTTGGTCGCGCTTGACCTTGCCGGCATCGGCGTTCTTGAGGATGTTGAGTCCCTCGGCAAACGCGCTCATCATTGCGTACTCGATGCCGTTGTGAACCATCTTCACGAAGTGACCGGCGCCGTTGGGGCCACAGTGCAGCCACCCTTGCTCTTCAGGTGCAAGGTCGCCGGTGCGACCAGGCGTACGTTCGACGTCGCCGACACCAGGTGCGATGGACTGCCAGATCGGGTTGAGGTTGTCGACCTGTTCGTCTTCCCCACCGATCATGAGGCAGTAGCCGCGCTCGAGACCCCACACGCCGCCTGAGGTTCCACAGTCGATGAAGTGGATGCCCTTCTCGCGGAGCATGTTTGCGTGGCGAATGTCGTCCCGGTAGTACGAGTTGCCACCATCGATAATGGTGTCGCCCTCTTCGAGCGCCTCGGCTACTTCCTTGATGACTGCATCGGTAATCTTGCCGGCCGGAACCATGATCCAGGCGTTGCGAGGACGGTCGAGCTTCTCGACGAATTCCTTGATGCTGCTCGCACCAATGGCGCCATCCTTGACCAGGTCGGCGACTGCCGCGGGGTCAGTGTCGAAGACGACCGCGCTGTGCCCATCGCGCATGATGCGGCGCACGATGTTGGCGCCCATGCGCCCTAGCCCGATCATTCCCAACTGTTTTGGTGAGTCCGTGGCCACGTAACTTCCTCCAACTTGTCTCGATGCGAGCAGCAAGTCCGGCAACGCCGACTTCTGCTCGCTAAGGTCATCGCGAGACTAGAGGAAAGGCGGACTTGATGGCTCTGCAAGAAGCGGATCGTTTGGTCATTTTCGGCATCACCGGGGACCTCGCAAAGAAGATGACCCTGCCATCGCTATACCGCCTTGAGCGGCGCGGGATGCTGAATGTTCCGGTGATTACCGTGGCATTTGATGACTGGACCCAGGAGCAGCTCATCAACCATGCACGTGAATCAATCCAGACCGTTGAGGGGAACATCGATGAGACGGTGTTCACTCGATTGGCCGAACGGCTCTCCTACGTGCACGGTGACTTCAACGATCCGAAGCTCTATTCGAAGCTGAAGAAGGCACTCAAGGGCAGCGTGGCTGCCACCTTCTACCTCGAGGTTCCGCCTCAGCTGTTCGTCGTCGTCGCGCAACACCTCTACAACGCAGACCTTCTTCACGGAGCCGCGCGCGTCGTGTTTGAGAAGCCGTTTGGAACGAGCTACGCCACGGCTGTTGACCTCAACCGGACGCTGCACACGATCATGAGCGAAGAGCAGATCTTCCGCCTCGATCACTACTTGGGCAAAGAGCCAGTTCAGGACGTCTTGTACCTCCGATTCGGCAACACGATGTTCGAGCCCACATGGGACAGTCACTACGTCGATAGCATCATGATCACAATGTCCGAGAACTTCGGCGTTGAAGACCGGGGATCGTTCTATGACCCGGTGGGCACAATTCGTGACGTCGTCCAGAACCACCTCATGCAGGTCCTTGCGTTGGTCACGATGGAGGTGCCGGTCGACACGATCGCGGCACCACGCCTAGACATCTTCAAAGCAATGCCAGACGCAGATCCAGCCCATGTGGTTCGCGGCCAGTACGCCGGGTACCAAGATGTGAAGGGTGTCCGCCCCGGATCAACTACGGAAACGTTCGTAGCACTCAAGCTCCTCATCAACAGCTGGCGCTGGGGCGGCGTGCCTATCTTCATTCGGGCCGGCAAGAACTTGCCAGTGAAGGCGACCGAGGTTGTCGTGCGGATGAAGAAGCTAAAGCCGCTCTACATCAATGGTCGGATGCGAGAGTCGAAATGGCACGACGATGTGGTGCTGCGGCTAGGGAATGACCCGGGCGTCTCGTTGAGCGTGCGTGTCAAGACGCCAGGTGTCGACAATCTGGAACCGGTACAGCTGTCGGTCGACTTCGCCAAGGCACTCGGCGACGTACCGGAACCGTACGAACTACTGCTGACCAGCGCGATGTCTGGTCGACGTGATTTGTTTCCCGACGAGAAGACAGTCGAAGAGACGTGGCGGATCGTTCAACCGATCCTGGAGATGGATACCCCACCTGAGATCTATCAACCCGGGACGTGGGGTCCCAAGCGCGCGATCGATATGGCTGCCTCCCACGGCGGATGGCGCGAGCCGACCGTCTAGTTCGAACCGTCCTGTTTCCCTCAAAAATTTGATCTGTGTCTCGACTACAAGGAGCAAAAGTGTCCGCATACGATCCAGATGGTCTGACCTCGGCGCCCGCATGGAACCAACTACGCGCGCACCACGATCAGGTCGGTCAGACTCACCTTCGCGACTTCTTCGAACAGGAGCCGTCGCGAGCGGAGGACTTCACAGCCGAAGGTGCGGGACTCTTCCTTGACTACTCGAAGCAGCGGGTCAACAAGGACACGATTGCCCTGTTGCTTCAACTCGCCGAACAACGCGACCTGCGTGCACGGACTGAAGCAATGTTCAGCGGAGAACACATCAACGTCACTGAGGACCGCGCCGTGCTCCACACCGGTTTGCGGCTCCCGACCACCGCCACGCTGAACGTTGACGGACAAGACGTTGTTGCCGAAGTCCACGACGTGCTCGACAAGATGGGTGCCTTCGCCAACAAGATCCGTTCCGGCGAATGGAAGGGCCACACCGGTAAGTCGATCAAGACGATCGTGAACATCGGGATCGGCGGCTCCGACCTTGGTCCGGTAATGGCACACGAAGCGCTGCGTCACTACATCCCGCGCGATCTGGACTTCCGCTACGTCTCGAACGTGGACGGCACGGACATCGCCGAGGCGGTGTCGGATCTCTCAGCGGCAGAGACCCTCTTCATCATCTCATCGAAGACTTTCACCACCCAAGAGACGATGAACAATGCGCACTCCGCAAAGACGTGGGCGCTCAGCCAACTCGGCGACGAATCTGCCGTAGCCAAGCACTTCGTTGCGGTATCGACGAACGCTGACGGAGTCTCGAAGTTCGGGATCGATACGGCGAACATGTTCGGATTCTGGGACTGGGTCGGCGGACGCTATTCCATGGATTCCGCGATCGGTCTTTCAACCATGATTGCGATTGGTCCAGGTGGTTTTGCTGACCTCTTGGCCGGATTCCACGCGATGGATGAGCACTTCCGCACTGCACCGCTCGAGTCGAACCTGCCCGCGCTTATGGGATTGCTGGGTGTCTGGAACCGGAACTTCCTGGACTGCGCGACCGTTGCGGTTCTTCCATACGAGCAATACCTCAAGCGCTTTCCTGCGTACTTGCAACAGCTGACGATGGAGTCGAACGGGAAGCACGTAACCCTCGCGGGAACTCGGGTCACCTACGAAACAGGCCCGATCTATTGGGGAGAGCCAGGTACGAACGGTCAGCACTCGTTCTACCAACTCATCCATCAGGGCACATCGATCATCCCGTGCGATTTCTTGTTCTTTGCCCAGCCGCTCAACAAGGTTCCCGCGATCGATGCGCCTGACCACCACGACCTGCTGATCGCGAATGTCCTTGCCCAATCAGCCGCACTTGCATTTGGCAAGACGGCCGAAGAGGTTGCTGCGGAAGGCGTCGCCGCAGAGGTTGTGCCCCACAAGGTTATGGAGGGCAACCGTCCGTCAAACACGATCATGGCTGACAAACTCGACCCCAAGACGCTGGGTGCAATGGTTGCGCTGTACGAACACGCCGTCTTCACCGAAGGCGTGATTTGGGGAATCGACTCGTTCGACCAATGGGGTGTTGAGCTCGGCAAGTTGATGGCCAAGAAGATTGTTCCTGTGCTCGTTGAAGGTGCACAAGACGACTCGCTAGACGCCTCTACATTGGCGTTGGCAGCGCGCTATCGCGCGAAGAAGTAGTGGCCACCCAATAGCGATTTAGGGTTTGCGGCGGCGCAGGTACCTCTCGAATTCAGCGGCGATTGCATCTCCGCTGGTTGCGGTGAGGTCCTCGCTGTCGCGCGCCCGTTCAAGGCGTTCGACGTATTCGCGAACCTCTTCGTCTTCTTCGGCCATCTCTTCCACACCCCGCTGCCAAGCTGCCGCTTCGTCGGCAAGCTCACTGGTCGTGATGGTGGTTGCCGTGATGTCTTCGAGGCGATTGAGCAGTGCCAACGCCGCCTTCGGGCATGGGCTTTGTGACACGTAATGGGGGACCGCCGCCCAGAGTGACACCGACGGCATCCCAGACATGTCACACGTGTGTTGCAGCACTCCGACGATTCCGGTTGGACCTTCGTATCCGGATTCTTCGAGGCCCAAGTCCGCGATCAGTTCCGGCGCGGAGGCGAAGCCTGTCAACGGCACGGGACGAGTGTGGGGGACATCTGCCAGCAACGCCCCGAGATTGACAACGAGCTCAACTTCAAGGTCGTCAGCGACTTCGAGGATGTCGCTACAGAACGCTCGCCATCGCATGTTCGGTTCGATGCCGTGGACGAGCACGAAGTCCCGTTCTGGTCCACGAGCGAGGTAGAAGCGTGTCGTCGGCCACGTGATGGAACGCTTTACATCGTCGATGCGAATGTGGGGCCGCGTCACCTGGAAGTCGTAGTAGTCGTCCGGCTCAAGTTCCCCGAGGAGTTCCGCGCCCCAGATTTGGCGCATATGGTCAATGGAATCGGTGGCTGCTTCGCCGGCGTCGTTCCAGCCTTCGAACGCTGTGACCAGTACTGGAGACCGCAGCTTCGGGGTTCGCTCCCACTCGATCACTCGCAACTCCCTGTTTCCCGACATTCTGCGCACACCGCGCCGCTAGTAAGCGTATGCCTGTTTGGGCCCACAGGTAGTCTTTGTCGCACTATGGCTGACCAAGGCGCGAAACTTCGCGAAGCACTAAAGTCCAGGGTTCTTGTTGCAGATGGTGCGATGGGAACGATGCTGCAAGCTCATGACCTCACCCTTGAGGACTTCCAAGGCTACGAGGGTTGCAACGAGATCCTCAATGTCACGCGTCCCGAGGTGGTGCGGTCAGTCCATGACGCGTACTTTGAAGTTGGTGTCGATCTGGTGGAAACCAACACCTTCGGTGCAAACTGGGCGAACCTCGCCGAGTACGACATCACCGATCGGATCGAGGAACTCGCGCAATCCGGTGCTCGCATCGCCCGCGAATCCGCGGACGCATGGTCGACTCCGGAACGGCCCAGGTTCGTCGTGGGGTCGATTGGTCCCGGAACCAAATTGCCGACGCTTGGCCACGCTCCGTACGCCCTCCTACGCGATGCCTACCAGCAACAGGTTGAGGGCATGCTCGCCGGCGGCGTGGATGCCGTACTCGTCGAGACCGTCCAAGATGTACTGCAAGCGAAGGCCGCCCTCGTTGGTGCGCGTCGCGCTATGAATGCTGTCGGTTCATCTGCGGTGCTGATTGTTCAGATCACCGTCGAGACCACTGGCACGATGCTGGTTGGCACCGAGACCTCGGCAGCGCTCGTCGCCCTTGAACCGTTAGGGATTGACCTCATCGGCATGAACTGCGCGACGGGACCGGCAGAGATGAGCGAGCACCTGCGTGTGTTGTCTCAACAAGCAACAGTTGGTCTATCGGTGATGCCGAATGCAGGCCTGCCCCAGTTGACGTCTGACGGCGCCTACTACCCGCTACAACCGTCGGAACTCGCTGACGCTCACGACCGGTTTGCTCGTGAGTACGGAGTGAATCTGGTGGGCGGTTGCTGCGGCACGACGCCAGAACATTTGAAGGCTGTGGTTGAACGCATCGACGGGCGCGCGCCCGTAGCGCGAAACCCCGAGGCGTTGCCGAGTGTCTCGTCGGTCTATCAGGCTGTGCCTTTCAAGCAAGACGCGACGTACCTATCGATTGGTGAACGCACCAACGCCAACGGATCCAAGGCATTCCGCGAGGCGATGGTCGAGGGTCGCATCAACGACTGCATTGAGATTGCCAAGGATCAGGCGCGCGACGGCGCTCACCTGCTTGACCTTTGCATCGACTACGTCGGTCGCGACGGCGTGGAGGATATGAAGCAACTTGCTGGGGTCCTGTCAACGGCTTCGACGTTGCCGATCATGCTGGATTCCACCGAACCCGAGGTCATCGAGGCGGGACTTGAACTTCTCGGCGGCCGCTGTGTCGTCAACTCCGTCAACTATGAAGACGGGGCGGAACCTGGTTCGCGATTCCAGCGGATCATGCCGATTATTCGCGAACATGGCGCTGCTGTTGTCGCGTTGACGATTGACGAAGAAGGTCAGGCGCGCGATGCCGAGTGGAAGGTCCGTGTTGCGACCCGACTCATCGAGGACCTATCGACGAACTGGGGAATGAACGTCGGCGACATCATCGTCGACGCTCTGACCTTCCCCATCGCCACTGGACAAGAAGAGACTCGCCGCGACGGAATTGAAACGATCGAGGCGATCAGGCAAATCAAGGCGCTATATCCAGAGGTGCAAACGACACTGGGGCTATCCAACGTGTCGTTCGGATTGAATCCAGCGGCACGGCAAGTGCTCAACTCGGTGTTCCTCAACGAATGCCGCGACGCCGGTCTGGACTCCGCGATCGTGCACGCATCCAAAATTCTGCCCATGGCGCGGATTGAGGATGAACAGCGCGAGGTTGCGTTGGATCTGGTCTATGACCGGCGCCGCTACGACGCAGACGGAAATATCGAGTACGACCCACTGTCGAAGTTCCTCGAACTTTTTGACGGGGTTGATGCACAGAGCACGTCCGCAAGCAGGGCGGAGGAATTGGCGAAACTCCCTCTGTTCGAGCGTTTGGAACGCCGAATTGTCGATGGTGAGCGGGTTGGTCTAGAAGACGATCTGGCAGCGGCGCTCAACGAGAAGACTGCCCTCCAGATCGTTAACGAGACCCTGCTATCCGGCATGAAGACTGTTGGTGAATTGTTCGGCTCAGGACAGATGCAGTTGCCGTTCGTCCTTCAGAGTGCAGAGGTGATGAAGCAGGCGGTTGCGTACCTCGAGCCGCATATGGAGCGTTCTGGCGACGGTGGCAAGGGACGTCTGGTGCTCGCCACAGTGAAGGGCGATGTGCATGACATCGGTAAGAACCTCGTCGACATCATCCTGACGAATAACGGATACGAGGTTGTCAATATCGGTATCAAGCAGCCGATCAACACGATTCTTGAGGCGGCCGCAGAACATAAGGCGGACGCGATCGGTATGTCCGGTCTGCTCGTGAAGTCCACGGTAATTATGAAGGACAACCTGACTGAAATGAACCAACGTGGGGTCGCGGAGCAATGGCCCGTGATGCTCGGGGGAGCGGCGCTCACCCGAGCTTTCGTCGAGCAGGATCTCGCCGACATGTTCGATGGCGAAGTCCGTTACGCGCGCGATGCCTTTGAAGGCCTGAACTTGATGGACGCCATCATGGCTGTGAAACGGGGCGACGAGGGTGCGGAGCTACCGGCCCGTCGTGAACGGCGGGTCCGGACTCGTTCCACTCGCCAGGTTGATCCCGTCGACGTGCCGAGGCGCTCTGCAATTGCCGACGACAACCCGCTACCGACGCCGCCATTCTGGGGTGACCGGGTTGTGAAGGGAATCCCGCTCGCCGAGTACACCAAGTATCTCGACGAACGAGCGCTCTTCCGCGGTCAGTGGGGACTAACGCCGTCGCGCAAGGATGGTGGGCCCACCTATGACGAATTGGTGGAGACCGAGGGTCGTCCTCGCTTGCGAGCCTTGCTCGACAAACTGCAGACCGAGAACTTGCTCGAGGCTGCAGTGGTTTACGGGTACTACCCAGCGTGGGCGGACGGGAACGATGTCATCCTCGGTGACCCCACCCAGATGGGATCGCTCGCCGAAGGAGCCCGGCCTGACGAGTTCGCTCGGCTGAGTTTCCCTCGCCAGCAGCATGGGCGATTCCTCTGCCTTGCCGACTACCTGCGCCCGATCGAGAAGTTGGCGCCGGGCGAGGTTGACGTCCTCGAGATGCAGGTGGCAACAGTCGGTGCGAAGGTGTCGAAGGCCACCGAAGTTCTCTTTGCCGACAACGCCTACCGCGACTACCTCGAGCTACACGGGCTTTCGGTCCAGCTTGCGGAGGGCTTGGCGGAGTACTGGCACTCACGGGTTCGCGGTGAGCTTGGGATCGCCGAGGCGGACGCACCTGACATCACCTCCATCTTGAAACAGGAATATGCCGGTGAGCGATTCTCGTTTGGATACCCGGCTTGTCCCGATCTTGAACAGCAGACCGTGATGTTCGAACTCCTCAACCCCGAACGTATCGGCGTGGAGCTCAGCGAGGAGTACCAACTACATCCGGAACAGTCGACTTCAGCGTTGATCTTCCACCATCCGCAGGCGAGCTACTTCAACGCCACGTAGACACGTCAAGTAGGCAAGAATGTCGCGGTGAGCGTACTTGCGGCAGTTCTGTTTGACATGGATGGCACGTTGGTTGAGACCGAATCGTTGTGGCATGCGTCCGAGTCGATAACGATGGCTTCTTTCGGCTCTGAGTGGACCGAAGAGGAACAGCGTTTCGCACTTGGTGGCCCCTTCGACGCGGTCGCCGAGTACATGGCGAGCAAGGCCGGCGTCTCCGTGGACGAGGTCGGCGCCAAGCTCGTGAGCTCGATCGATGAACTCATGCGGGCGGAACCCTTGACAGTCCAGCCGGGAGTGCGTGCACTCTACGACGAGGCGCGCGCCGCGGGAATCCCAACCGGGCTGGTCACAAATTCATTCCGTCAACTGGTCGAGATTGTTCTTGATTCCACCGCGATGGAATTTGATGTGATCGTGGCTGGTGACGAGATCGAGGAGAACAAGCCCCACCCATTGCCGTATTTGACGGCATGCGAACTGCTTGGCGTGAATCCTCAACAGGTCGTGGTGCTAGAAGACTCAATGACCGGAATCGAATCAGCGCATCGCGCTGGGTGTTATGTGGTCGCGATTCCACAGCTCGGAGACATCGCCGCGATGGACCGGCAACTGGTCGTGTCGACGGTGGAGGGACTCGACCTCGCCCGCCTGCAGGACCTTTTGGCCGCTGAAGACCAGTAGCCGCATTGCCGCCTAGCGTGACGTCAGGTCGATGGGCAAGGGCGGTGGCGTCCCGCCTTTTGCCGGGCATTTTGCGTGGTGGTCACACCAACCACATAGCCGTGATTCCTTCGCTTGCCAATTGCCCTGCGCCGCAACGCGGGTGATCGTGGTCCACAGTGCGCGCAAGGTCTTTTCAAAAGACACGAGTTCGTCTTCGGTTGGGTCGTAGGTGAGGACTTGTGAGTCGCCGAGGTAGATCAGCTGCAGACGGCTCGGTATCGTCCCGTTGAGCCGCCACAACATCAGCGCGTAGAACCGCATCTGAAACAGGGACCGCTGTTCGAAGCCCTGACCAGGGGAGCGTCCTGTCTTATAGTCGACCACGCGGACTCGTTCATCGGGTGCGACATCGACCCTGTCGATGATTCCGCGAAGCGGTGGACCGCCTTCTAGTTGAACCTCGACTCGCATTTCGCGAGCACGTGGTTCAAGACGCTGAGGGTTCTCAAGTTCGAAGTAGCTCTCGATCAGTGGTTCGGCCGCGGTGATCCAGGTGGCTAACTGACCGTCGGTCAACACCGGTGCCACGTTGTTGTCCGCCAAGGGGAAGTCCGCCTCGGGATCAAGCGCAACCGCGAGCCTTGGGTCTTCGGCGAGGAGCCGATGCCACGTCGGAAGCAACATCGAGCGGGCTGATTCCACAGTGCGTTCGGCCGCGGGCAAGTCATACAAGTCTTCGAGCACGGCGTGAACAAGCGTGCCCCGTACAGCAGCCGAGCTCGGTCGCTCCGGCAGTCGGTCAATCTGGCGAAACCGGAACAGCAACGGACACGTGAGGAAGTCGGATGCGCGGGAAGGCGACAGCGCGGTGCCAACCGGCAGGCCAGTTGCCGCGACGATGGTCTCGTCCTTCAAAGTCATAGTGCCACCCTACGAGGGGGACCCGACAATTCATCCGCGCCACTCACTGCGGCTAGGGTCTTGCCCCATGACGCAGGACGCTGTTCCCTTCAGAGCTGGCCCATTCCGACCAGGTGACCAAGCGCAATTGACTGACCCAAAAGGTCGGATGCACACCATCACCCTCGAGCCGGAGGGGCAGTTTCACACGGCCAAAGGAGCGATTGCGCACGACGAGATCCTGAATGGTCCTGAGGGTGTCGTCGTCAGTTCGACGAAGGGCACCAAATACCTCGTCCAACGGCCGCTGCTGAAGGACTTCGTGCTCTCGATGCCGCGTGGCGCCACCGTCATCTATCCCAAGGATGCAGCGGTCATTGTGGGCTTAGCCGATATTTACCCAGGTGCAAAGGTTGTCGAGGCGGGTGCTGGTTCCGGCGCCATGACGTGCTCATTGTTGCGCGCAGTCGGTGACGCTGGCCAGGTCCACTCGTACGAGCGACGCGAGGACTTCGCCGAGATTGCCGCCAAGAACGTCGAACGGTATTTCGGCCGCCCGCACCCAGCGTGGGAGATCACCGTTGGGGATCTCGCCGTCGACATCACCGACACAGATGTGGATCGGGTCATCCTCGACATGCTCGCGCCCTGGGAGTGCATCAGTGCGGTATTCCGGGCTATGCGCCCAGGCGGGGTGTTGTGCGTATACGTCGCGACGACAACCCAGTTGTCACGGACTGTGGAGACAATGCGGGAACAAGGCGGCTGGACGGAACCTGAATCCACCGAGACCTTGCTACGTACCTGGCACGTGGAAGGGCTGGCAGTGCGCCCCAACCATCGAATGGTCGGCCACACAGGGTTCCTCATCACCGCCCGCCGACTTGCGGACGGCGTCGAATTGCCTCCCAAACGCATGCGGCCGTCAAAGGGTGCATACGGAAAGGATTGGGAAGCCCATGTCGACGCACAAAATCGAGTGACTCCCGAGTAGGGTCGGATTACTCGGTTCGTAATCGTGTCGCGCCAGCGCTCGTCAGCGTTGCGCAACGCACAGCTAGCGCAGTGAGTACCGGAGGTCCCTCGTGGCGAATGGCGAAGCTAACGACAGGTACGGCGCGGGCTACCCGCGGCCAACTGAAGGCGACATGGATGAACTGCGTCGCCAACTCTCTATCGCGCAGGACCGATCGCAACGGCTAGCCGACACTTTGCGTGAGGCGCGCGATCAGATCGTCGCTCTCAAGGAAGAAGTCGACCGGCTGGCGGAGCCACCGAGCGGTTACGGAGTCTTTCTCAATCGCCACGAAGACGGCACAGTTGACATCTTTGCAGCGAGCCGCAAGATCCGCGTGACCGTCAGTCCGAACGTGGACCTTGGCAGCCTCAGCGCCGGCCAGGAGGTCATGCTGAACGAGGCGATGAACGTCGTTGCCGCGTGCGGATTCGAGCGTCAAGGCGAGATCGTCACCCTCAAGGAAGTGCTTGAAGATGGTGAGCGTGCCCTCGTTGTGGGTCGCACCGACGAAGAACGCGTCGTCCTCCTCGCGGCACCCCTGCTCGGCGGTCCGATGCGAACCGGCGATGCGCTCCTGATGGAGGCTCGCTCTGGGTACGTCTACGAGCGGATTCCAAAGTCGGAAGTCGAGGAACTTGTCCTTGAAGAGGTCCCCGACATCGACTATCACGACATCGGGGGACTCGGTTCGCAAATCGATCAGATCCGCGACGCCGTGGAACTGCCCTATTTGCATGCGGAACTGTTCGCTGAGCACAAACTGCAGGCACCAAAAGGGATCCTGTTGTACGGCCCCCCTGGGTGTGGCAAGACTCTTATCGCCAAGGCGGTTGCCAATTCGCTCGCGAAGAAGGTTGCCGCGCGGGAAGGAACGGATCAACACCGTTCGTTCTTCCTCAATATCAAGGGTCCTGAACTACTCAACAAATACGTGGGCGAGACAGAGCGACATATCCGCCTGATCTTCCAGCGCGCTCGTGAGAAGGCCAGTGAGGGAATGCCGGTAATCGTCTTCTTCGACGAGATGGACTCCCTGTTTCGGACGCGCGGCACTGGGGTAAGTAGCGACGTTGAGAACACCATCGTTCCGCAATTGCTTAGCGAGATTGACGGCGTCGAGGGCCTTGAGAACGTGATCGTAATCGGCGCCTCAAACCGCGAAGACATGATTGATCCTGCGATTCTGCGCCCTGGCCGACTCGATGTGAAGATCAAGATCGAACGGCCCGACGCCCAAGCGGCCGCCGACATCATGTCGATCTACCTGACCCCAGATCTGCCGCTACACCCCGAAGACCTTGCCGCGAACGGTGGCGATCCTGACCTCACCGTCAGGGCGATGATTCAACGAGCGGTTGAGCGGATGTACACCGAGGACGACGACAATCGGTTCCTTGAGGTGACGTACGCCGACGGCGACAAGGAGATCCTCTACTTCAAGGACTTCAACTCAGGGGCCATGATCGAGAACGTTGTTGCACGCGCGAAGAAGTCAGCGATCAAGGACTTCCTGGAATCCGGGCAGAAGGGCATTCGGGTCACGCACCTGCTGTCAGCGTGTGTTGATGAGTTCCGTGAAAATGAGGACTTGCCCAACACGACGAATCCAGATGATTGGGCGCGGATCTCTGGCAAGAAGGGCGAGCGGATCATCTTTATTCGCACGCTGGTGCAAGGGAAGAAGGGCACCGAGGCCGGACGTTCAATCGACACGGTGGCCAATACCGGCCAGTATCTGTAGCTCATCGCGGCACGGAGCTTCTGCCATGAAGTGGTTGATGCCGCGGTACTAGTCCCGCAGACCGGTGCAATGCCTGCCCGGCAATCACTAGGTCGCGTGTGCCCGGCCGGATCTGCTAGACACTCACCTGCGCAAGTTGCGCTGATAGCCGCGTCGGGGAGTTCGAGTGGACACAATCATCTTCATCGTCCTACTGGTGACAGCGATTTTCGCTGCGAAGGGGGCGCCCCCCAAGGTTGTGTTGCCGCTGTTCTTTGTGGGGTTTGCATTGACGGCCTTTGTCTTCAACCACCACGTAACGTCCTCGCTGGACCTGAACTTCTAAGGCGGCTGTGATGAGTAGCGAAACTTCCACTGAGCAGACCAATTCTCCCGACGCACCGGCGCAGAATCCAGACACTCCTGCGGTACCGACATTCTGGAACTACGTCGGGTTCTGGTTCCCGCACATCGTTGCCGTCGGATATGCATTCGTGATTCTGGCAGCGATTGGGACGCAGTTCTTTGGCGATGAGCTTCCCTGCCCGTTGTGTGTCCTTCAGCGGATGGCAATGATGCTCATTGGCATCGGCGCGATCTGGGTCATTGGCCAAGCACACAAGGGCACGTTGACGTTGTCTGCGTACGCGCGTTCTTTCGGCTTGATGATTGTTGGTGCGTTACTTGGGGCAACGATGTCGGTGCGCCAGATTGAGCTCCACATTCTGCCGGGAGACCCCGGCTATGGCGAAGCGGTGTTCGGCCTGCACCTGTACACCTGGGCCTTGATCACGTTCATTGTCGTGATCCTTTACAGCGCGATCATGATGATGTTCTTCGGCGCTACCTTCCCCGTCGTTCCAGAAGGAAAGGCAGCGCTGTGGACGAGTCGGATCCTGGTGTGGTTGTTCATCGCGATCATCATCGCGAACGTGGTGTTGATATTTGCCGAAGAGGGATTCAACTGGTACCTGCCAGATGACCCAACGGGCTACAAACTGCTGAACCCTGACCTGTCAAGTTAGGTTCAACGCGGTGTGGGAACACCGGGCGCACGTAGAGTGACGTCGTGAGCGTTGTGCGGGTCATGGGGATCGAAACCGAGTACGGAATCTCCGTGCCTGGGCATCCGAATATCAACGCCATGCTCACGTCTTCGCAGATCGTGAACGCCTACGCAAACTCGGTCGTCTCTCGCACGAGCAAGACGCGCTGGGACTATGACGAAGAGACTCCTTTGCGGGATGCTCGCGGGTTCGACATGACGCGCGCCGAAGCTGATCCAACTCAGTTGACGGACGCGGACCTTGGCTTGGCGAACGCCGTGCTGACCAACGGCGCCCGGTTCTACGTCGACCACGCACATCCTGAGTACTCGAGCCCCGAAGTCCTGACTCCATTTGACGCGCTTGTTTATGACCGCGCTGGTGAGGTGGTCATGAGTCGCGCTGCTGAGATCGCTCGCGCGATGCCAGGGGTCCCCGAGATACGGCTCTACAAGAACAACACCGACAACAAGGGCGCGTCGTACGGCACCCACGAGAACTACCTCATGTCGCGATCGACGCCGTTCACCGACATCGTGGCCGGGCTCTTACCGTTCTTTGCTACGCGCCAGGTGATCACTGGCGCAGGCCGCGTCGGTGTTGGTCAAGACGGACGGGGGGTGGGCTTCCAGATATCGCAGCGTGCGGACTTCTTCGAGGTAGAAGTTGGGTTGGAAACGACACTCAAACGCCCTATGGTCAATACGCGCGACGAGCCTCATGCGGATCCACAGTTTCATCGACGCCTCCATGTGATCGTTGGTGACGCGAACCTCGCTGAAGTTCCGACGTATCTCAAGATGGGGATGACTTCCCTCGTCCTCAGCTTGATCGAAGCCGGTGTAGACCTCTCAGACCTGAGTCTCGTCAAACCGGTGGATCAACTGCACCAGGTCTCCCACGACTGGGCGCTGCAACACAAGATTGAGTTGGCTGACGGCCGTTCGATGACGGCACTCGAGGTTCAGCTCACCTACGCGCAACGCTGCGCTGAATTCTGTGAACGCGAATACGGCGGCGATCTCGACGACCAAAGCGCCGACGTGCTTGCCCGATGGTTCGACCTCTTGGACCGCCTAACTCGCGATCCGATGTCGTGCGCGACGGAGCTTGACTGGGTCGCAAAGTTGAAGGTGCTCGAGGGCTACCGGCGACGTGATGGCCTGGACTGGTCCGATGCCCGCCTGCAACTTGTAGACCTGCAGTACTCCGATATGACAGCTGGCAAGGGCTTGGCCCGCAAACTGGAGGCGCGGGGGAGTCTGGCCCGCTTGACCACGGACGCGCTAGTGAACGCGGCAGTCACGGATCCGCCGGTTGACACTCGCGCCTGGTTCCGGGGCGAATGCCTGCGGCGATACCCCGAGTCCATTGCCGCGGCGTCATGGGATTCGGTCGTATTCGACGTCGCTGGGCGGCGCTCGCTGCAGCGCGTCCCGACCCTCGATCCGCTGCGAGGAACTCGTGCGCACGTCGGTGAACTACTCGACCGCTGCACATCTGCAGACGAGCTACTCGCCGAACTCGCCGGAAAGTAGGGGGACCAGACCGGTGATGTCACGCACCAGGCTTGTGTGTGCGGCTAAGCTCAAATCACTGCCGACCTCGACTTAGGGAGTTCTCATGGCCAACGAACAACAACACAAGGGCCACGCTCGCGAGGAACAGGAACACGCGGAGGTTGCGGCGGGCGACGCTGAAGGGGCTGCCGCACGCAAAGAAAGGCTCGATGACGACATCGATTCCATCCTCGACGAGATTGACGACGTCCTGGAAGAGAACGCGGCTGAATTTGTCTCTTCCTTCGTGCAAAAGGGCGGGCAGTGACGCATATGACTTCGTCTGCTGCACACCTTCCCGAACCATTCCTCGCCGCGGGCACCTCGTCGTTCGCTGACTTTCTTGCCCAACTTGATCCGACGTTGCTTCCGGGTGGACGACTCGGAACAGCGACGATGGCACCCTTCGATGCTGCCGATGTTCCGCATGGCACCACAATCGTCACTGCGACCTTCCCAGGCGGAGTAGTGATGGCCGGAGATCGTCGAGCCACCGCCGGCAACATCATCGCGCAGCGCGACATCGAGAAAGTGTTTGCGGCGGACGATCACACCCTCGTCGGTATTGCCGGTACGGCTGGAATCGCACTCGAGATCGTTCGCCTCTTCCAAGTGGAGCTTGAGCACTACGAGAAGATGGAGGGCGACTCGCTGTCACTGGAAGGCAAAGCGAATCGCCTCGCGGCGTTGCTTCGCGCCAATCTGGGTATGGCGATGCAGGGCTTGGCTGTCGTCCCGTTGTTCGCCGGCTACGACGTCGCCCGCGGTTACGGACGCATCTTCTCCTACGACGTAACCGGTGGCAGGTACGAAGAACACCACTTCCACGCGGTCGGATCCGGCAGCATGTTCGCCCGCGGTTCCTTGAAGAAGCTCTACCGGCCAGACATGAACGAGAGCGCGGTGGTGACTGCGGTTGTCGAATCCTTGTACGACGCAGCTGATGACGACTCCGCGACAGGCGGCCCCGACCTCTACCGTGCGATCTACCCCATCGTGGCAGTGATCGATGCCAACGGCGTTCGCATGCTTGACGCCGCCACCATGGCGAGTGTTGTCGGGACAGTGGTGGGCGCGAGATCACTTGCACCGGATGGCCCCGTTGCCTCACTGCCACCAGGAACGGGGATCTGACGATGTCGATGCCTTTCTACGTTTCGCCCGAACAGCTGATCAAGGACAAGGCCGACTATGCGCGCAAGGGAATCGCGCGTGGACGATCCGTGATCGTCCTTCAATACGGCGACGGCATCCTTTTCATCGCTGAGAACCCGAGTCGAGCGCTTCACAAGGTCAGCGAAATCTATGACCGGATCGGCTTTGCCGCGGTCGGCAAGTACAACGAGTTCGAGAACCTGAGGCAGGCTGGCGTCCGGTTTGCGGATATGCGCGGATACTCCTACGACAGGTCCGATGTCACTGCCCGAAGCTTGGCCAATGCGTACGCACAGACTCTTGGAACTGTGTTTACCGAGGCGCCCAAGCCCTACGAAGTCGAGATCGTGGTTGCCGAGGTGGGCGTCGATGCCGCTTCAGATCAGCTCTATCGCCTGACCTTCGATGGCTCCGTCGCGGACGAGCACGGCTACGTCGCGATGGGCGGATCAGCTGACGTGATGAGTGGTGCGCTCTCGGCCGATTGGCGGGCGGACCTGTCACTGGCTGAGGCCGTAAAGCTCGCAGTACGCGAACTCTCCAAGGCCGGGCAGGCTGGCGGGGGAGTCGAGAGGGTGCTCACGGCCGCTGAACTTGAGGTCGCAGTGCTTGACCGCAACCGGCCTCGCCGCAGATTCAAGCGGATCGTTGGGGATCAGCTAACCGCTCTGATCTCGCCATAGGCTGTCGACGTGGACAGGCGAATCTTCGGCATCGAGACCGAATACGGCGTGACGTGCACCTTCCGGGGGCAGCGGCGGCTCTCGCCCGATGAGGTCGCCCGCTACCTGTTCCGGCGAGTGGTTTCATGGGGGCGTAGTTCGAACGTCTTCCTCCGCAACGGTGCACGTCTCTACCTTGATGTTGGCAGTCACCCTGAATACGCCACTCCCGAGTGTGACGACATCATCTCGACCGTTATTCACGACAAAGCAGGAGAGCGAATCCTTGAGGGACTTCTCGTGGACGCGCAGAAGCGCCTCGGCGAAGAAGGCATCGCCGGTGATATCTATCTGTTCAAGAACAACACCGATTCGGCCGGCAATTCCTATGGCTGCCACGAGAACTTTCTGATCGGTCGTCAAGGTGAGTTTAGTCGCCTGGCAGACGCGCTCATTCCCTTCTTGGTGTCGCGACAGATCATCTGTGGTGCCGGGAAGGTAGTGCAGACGCCACGCGGTGCGGTCTACAGCGTGAGCCAGCGGGCGGATCACATCTGGGAAGGCGTCTCGAGCGCAACCACACGGTCGCGGCCCATCATCAACACGCGCGACGAACCGCACGCAGATGCCGAGCGCTACCGCAGGCTGCACGTGATCGTTGGCGACTCAAATATGAGCGAGACGACCACCATGCTGAAGCTCGGATCGGCCGATCTTGTGCTGCGGATGCTTGAGGCCGGACGCACGATGCGTGACCTCAGCCTGGAAAACCCCATCCGAGCGATACGCGAAATGAGCCACGACCAGACCGGACGCCGAACGGTCCGGCTCGCTAACGGTAAACAGATGTCGTCTCTGGACATTCAGAACGAGTACTTCGAGAAGGTGTACAACTTCGCGGATTCAACGGGGTTGCTTGACGACCCTGATTCGATCCCGGCCCGAACAATCGATCTGTGGCAGCGCACGTTGAAGGCGGTTTCGGCCGCGGACCTTGGCGCGATAGACACCGAGATCGATTGGGTCATCAAGCTGCGACTTCTCGAGCGTTACATGGCCAAGCACGACATGGACCTATCGAACCCGCGGATCGCTCAGATGGATCTCGCCTACCACGACATCACGCGCACCCGCGGGTTGTTCTACCTGCTTCAGCGCAATGGCCTGGCCGCGCGTGTGGCGGGAGATATCGACGTGTTTGCCGCCAAGTCATTGCCGC
>CAUJEJ010000058.1 GCA_963169255.1 Actinomycetota bacterium
TTCACGTACATCGGCCAGACGTACGCAAGAATGGCCGACCAGAAGCTTGTGAACCTGGATGACCCCATCTCGAAGTGGCTCCCTGATCTACGCGACGCCTCGAAGGTGACGATCCGGAACCTGCTGAATATGACGTCCGGCTACCCCGACTACGTGTACCAACCTGCCGTGCAAGACGGGGTCCAAGCAGACCCGTACAAGCAGTGGACCGACGACGAGATGATCGCAGTCGCGCTCGCCCGGCCGAACTACTTTGAACCAGGGACCAACTGGGGCTACTCCCACACCAACTACGTGATCTTGGGCAAGCTTCTGTCGAAGATCACCGGAAAGTCCACGTCTGCCGTACTTTCCGAGTATGTGTTGGAGCCCATGAATCTGGAGAACACCAGCAGCAACGCAGGCACTCCGGCGGTTCCCGAACCCGCCCTGCACGCCTTCACTTCCGAACGTCGATCGTTCCTGAAAGTCCCGGCCAAAATTCCGTTCTACGAAGAAGCCACGTTTTGGAATCCGTCATGGACAACGGCGAATGGTGCCGTCCAAACCAGCAACATCTTCGATATGACAACGTCGATGGAAATCGTCGGATCTGGTTCCCAGGTGTCGCCCGAGATGTATCAACAGCAGGTGGCGCCGACCCTCGTCGGATTCGGCAAGAAGGACCCCAGCGGCACGTGCCCAGTGTGCCGCGAGCTGACCCCTGAGTTGAACTACGGATTCGGTGTCGTGCTCAACGGTGACTGGATCACCCAGACCAAGAGCTTCTACGGGTCGAGCGCATCAGGCGGGTACTTGCCCTCACAGAAGCTGACGATCTCCGTTATCGCAAATACCGCGCAAGACGGATTCGGTCCGGACGGCGCCTACCTCAATCAGAACGCGAGCTTCTCGATCTTCACCGATATCGCGAATCTGGTCGCTCCGGGACTCGCTCCCCCGCCTCGTTCTGGCTGACGCTGGACATTGCCGCTGAACGGTTGCAGATCTCGTTCACCGCTGGACGGGGAACTCCTGCCACATCGTGGTGCTGACCACCGCGGATGTTTCGCGAATGGAAGCGGCGGATGAACCGATCTTGGCGCAGTGGCGAAACGACCTGCTGGTAGTCGCTGGCGACGCCCAGGTGCTGCACGCCCCCGGATGAGTCGCAGCGACAAGGTTCGGACTCACCGAGAATAAGTCGTGTTATTTGCGATATTATCAAAGTTATCCCAGTAAATATGCGCCCTAAGGAGCAACCGTGGTTGATCCACGACCCACCCCAATCGCGGTGACCCGGGCACTGGGCACAGTTGGCGACCACGTCCGCACCTGGCGCAAGCTCAACCACCTCACCATCGATCAGGTAGCGGCGCGGGCGAACGTCTCGCCCGACACGGTTGCCCGCCTCGAGGCAGGCCGGGGCGCCAGTCTTGAGAAGACGTTGACGATCCTGCGAGTGCTCGGAATCCTCGATCAGGTCGTCACCGCCGTAGACCCGATGTCGACCGACGTCGGCAGACTCCGCGCGGACCAGCAACTCCCGCAGCGGGTCCGCAACAAACGATCGACGAGGGTGCCGACACCATGACGACGATCCACGTGGCGATCGACATTGCCGGCGATCCGGTTCATGCCGGCACCCTCTACACACACCAGCGCGGCCAAGCGCAATCAGCGACGTTTACCTACGACCCCACTTACCTGGCCGATCCACGCAGTTACGCCCTCGATCCTCTGCTCCCGCTAGGGGCTGGGCAATTCCACACGCCACCTGGGCGCTCGCTCTTCGGCACATTCGCCGACTCCACTCCCGACCGTTGGGGCCGCCGCCTCGTCACCCGTGCGCAGCGCGCGGCTTCCCCGAGCGGGGGCGCATCCTTCCTTAGCGAAGCTGACTATCTCCTCGGCATTCGTGACGACATGCGCCAGGGTGCGCTGCGGCTGCAGACCGAACCAGCCGGAGAGTGGAAGGCGCCCAAGTCGGTTTCCATTCCCACCGTGACGAACCTGCCCTACCTGCTCGACCTAGCAACACGAAGCCTGGCAGGGGACGTCACCGTTGACGAGATCCAGTTGCTCGTCGATTCCGGTTCGGGGCTTGGCGGCGCTAGGCCGAAGGTTCACGTCGAGCTCGGCGACGGTGCCTTGGCGATCGCGAAGTTCCCAAGCGAAGACACCGACACGTGGAGCGTCGGCGCGTGGGAAGCCGTTGCCCTCGATGTTGCAGCGGCAGCGGGGGTTCCTTGCGCGGCGATCCAGCTAATCTCAGTTGCCGACCGTGCAGTTCTGCTGAGCACCCGATTTGACCGACGTCGTGGCGGCGAGAGAGTCGGCTACTGGTCAGCGATGACAGCGATGGAAGCCAGCGACGGCGATACCGGGTCCTACCTTGAGATTGCCGACTTCGTGGCTGCAAACTCTCCAAATCCAAGCGGCGACCTCGCCATTCTTTGGCGCCGGGCGTTGGTTGACGTGCTGCTGCACAACACCGACAACCACCTGCGAAACCACGGATTCCTCCGCGAGGCGAACGGATGGGCGGTCAGCCCGGCGTTCGACATCAACCCGAACCCCGACGCGGGCGCCTTTGCGACGGAACTGGGGGCCACCGGTGGTGGCGACCTCACTGTGGACGGGTTGATTGGAACAGCTGAGTTCTTCGGGCTGGGGTCGGGGGATGCGCGGCGGGAGTTGGCGCTGGTGGTGGCCGCCGTAGACCAGTGGCGAGCGATTGCTGAGCGCCGAGGGCTGCGCCGTGCCGAGGTCAGCGCGATGGCGAGTGCCTTCGAGCACGCCGAGAGCGAGCGCGCGCATCAATTGATCGACTAGAGGGCCGAGTTGTGGCGGGCTGTGGATTGCCAGAGCGACTCGGTCCATTTTCGTTGGACAATGTGGAGAACCGTGATCACAATGTGAACTACGAATTGATATTACGAAGGAGCCCACGATGACCGTCACAGAAGCGAGGATCACCAGCAGCGGCCAGATGTCCTTGCCGGCTGCGCTACGTCGCCGCTGGCGAACCAACTCGGTGGTCATGGTCGACAAAGGCGACTACATAATCGTCCGGCCCTTGCCTACTGACATCGCATCGGCGCTGGAAGGTTCGCTGCCACCTGCGAATGCTCTCACTACTGCCCAACTGCGCAAGGCAGCACGCGAATCCGAAGGTTCCGGGCGCGCTGAACGGTGACTGTTCTCGACGCGTACGCCGTCATTGCTTACCTGCGGGGTGGTGAGGCAGCTTCCGGTCAGGTGCGCGAACTACTGCGCGCACCAACCGTCTTGTCGGCCGTAAACGCGGCGGAGGTAATAGATCAACTCGTCCGAATTGACGGCAACGATCCAGACGAAGTTGAGATTCGGCTTGCGACCCTTGAGGTCGGCGGCATGATGATTGCCCCGGCGACACATTCACAAGCGGTGGCGGCCGGTTCGTTGCGGGCGCGTCACTACAACCGACGCACGTGCGCGGTGAGCTTGGCCGACTGCTTTGCTGCGGCCACCGCACTAGACCACGGGGGTTCCCTCGCAACGTCGGACCCTCACCTTTCGGCGCTCGTACAAGCCGAGGCTGGCACTGTTCACTACCTCCCTGAGGTCTCGGGTTGAGTGGACGGGACAAGTGCTAGGGATGGCCGTTCTGCATGTCATTCTCGTCCCGCTTCGCTGATGCTTGCGTAGCTTCCGCCGGTGCCAGGACGTACGTGCGGGCGTGCGCGATCGCGTCGTCGAGGGTGGCGAAGCTGTGGCGATCGCGTTCACCGTCACCCTCGCCCTCGCCGTCTGGCTCGTGGAGGACTCCGAGGGTGGTCAGCTGCTGTTCATGCGCAGGCTGGAGCCCCTTGAACAGCACGACGATGTGCCGCGCGTTGAGGTCCTTCACGACGGTGCGCAAGGCGTTGGCCCCGGTGGCGTCGAGGGTGGTCATGCCGGACATGCGCAAGATCACGACCCGCACATCGCTGATCGAGGTGAGTTCGTCGAGAAACCGCTGCGCCGCGCCAAAGAACATCGAGCCGTCGATGCGGTAGATGACGATGTGCTCATGCATCAGGCGGTGCTCGGTGTCGGTGTCAACGTGGTCGCTGAGGTCGGGCAGGGGTTCTTGCGTCAGCCCGCTGGCCTTGGCCAAGCTCAGCAGCGCCAATAGAGCCGCGAGCACGATTCCGATCTCGACGGCGACGATCAGGTCGAACGCGACGGTGGCGCAGGCCGTGAGCACGAACACCACGCGGTCGGCGTTCTCTGACCGCAACAGGGCACGCACGGTTCGCGGTTCGACCATGCGATAGGCCGTCACCAACAGGACCCCGCCCAGGGTCGCCAGCGGGATGTCGGCGACGAGCTCCGACGCCACGAGGATGATCACCAGCAGCACGACCGAGTGCACGATGGCGGCCAGACGCGTGCTCGCCCCGGCGCGCACGTTGACCGCTGTGCGGGCGATCGCGCCAGTCGCGGGCATGCCGCCGAAGAGGCCGCTGCCGATGTTGGCCAGGCCTTGGCCGAAGAGTTCCCGGTTAGGTTTGCTGGGCGTCGAATCCGCCATGCCATCAGCGACCTTGGCAGACAACAAGCTCTCGATCGCCGCGAGCACCGCAACCGCCACCGCTGAACCGAAGAGGGTGTGCAGGGACGTTGGGCTGAGGTCGGGCAGGGTTGGCGAGGGCAAGTGGTTGGGGATCTCGCCCACGGTCGGCACTGTGATCCCGGCGATCGCGGTGACCGCAGTTGCCGCCGCCACCGCGATCAAGGACGCCGGCAGGGACTTGCGGATTCGGGTGAGCAGCAGGATCAGCACGATGGTCAAGGTCGCGATGACGATCTCCGGGATCGCGGCGGCAGTGACCTCGGTGAGGGCGTTGATCGCGTTGATCGTCGTGTTGTCTGACGTTGACTCAGTCACGCCAAGCGCGTTCGGGATCTGCTGCAGCGCGATGATCAATGCAATGCCGACGGTGAATCCCTCGATCACCGGCCACGGAATCAGCGTGACGAGTTTGCCGAGTCCCGTGATGCCCATGATCACCACCAGGACTCCGGCCATCACCGC